>CAYLYC010000097.1:0-5394 GCA_964387715.1 uncultured Eubacteriales bacterium
GGTGGTGCCGTCACCGGCAATGTCATTGGTCTTGGTGGCAACTTCTTTTACCAGTTGTGCCCCCATATTTTCAAAGGGGTCGGGCAGTTCCACTTCCTTGGCGATGGTCACACCGTCATTGGTGATCAAGGGAGCGCCGAATTTTCTTTCGATCACAACGTTTCTGCCCTTAGGACCAAGGGTAACTTTGACGGTGTCAGACAGTTGGTCCACACCGGCTTGCAGGGATTTTCTGGCTTGTTCGCCGTAGATAATATTTTTTGCCATATTCATCGATCCTCCAAAATTATTCTACGATTGCTAAAATATCGTCTTCCCGGACGATGGTGTATTCTTCGCCGTCAACCTTAACTTCGGTACCGGAGTATTTGCCGGTCAAAACTTTATCGCCCACTTTTACGGTCATGGGGATGATCACACCGTCTTCGTTTTTTGCACCCGGGCCAATGGCAACTACCTTGGCAACCTGGGGCTTTTCTTGTGCGGCGCTGGTTAAAATAATGCCGCTTTTCGTGGTTTCTTCTGCTTCGACCAGTTGCAATACCACCCGGTCGGAAAGGGGTTTAATATTCATACTCTATTCCTCCTGAATCAAATCAATGTACAAGTTTTAGCACTCGGATGTTTTAAGTGCTAAAACTATTATAACAAGGTAAATTGAAAAATCAACCCTCAAAATGGAAAAATAAGAAATTTTTTCCTTCTTTTGCCGGCATAAGAGGTGAAAATGGCTTATTTTTCAATCATTTCCCCTAAAACACAAGAAGTTGCACCGTTTTGTGCAACTTCCCTTAAAACTATGAGTCGGTAACGTGAATGCCGTTATCTTCAATGATCTTCACAATTCGGTCAAAATCCTGTTGCTCCAGTTCCAAATACTTTGCCTGATGGGGGTTCAGGGTGAACAAACAGATATAGGGTGAGCCATCGTTGGCGGGATAGATCTTTACCGTCTCCCCGGTATTGATGGTGTACATGACGTAACAGTTTTCAAATTGGTCGGTGGGGCAGGTATCCAACTTTTTGCCGGTCACCAATGACACCAAATCGTTATAAGAAGTACCGGCAGTATCGGGATAAATATCCACCTCCACCATCTCGTCCATGGCGTGGTTAACACCGGCCAGTTGAATGGAGGAAACGTTTTTCAGTTTAAAGGTAGACAGGGTACTTTCCTGGGAATAGGTGTCGGTGGAACAGCCGACAAGCAACAAAAGACCGGCCGTGAGCAGAACCGCAATCAGTCGTTTCATGGTTTATTCATCCTTTCCGTATGTTTGTAATATATCAGCCACCAACCCTTTCAGGTCGTCCATACTGCTGATCTGTCCGCATTGTTTTCGGTAACCGGCGGCGCCGGGCAACCCCTTAATGTACCATGCGGCGTGTTTGCGGATCTGCAGCATGGCGATGTATGGGTCTTTATATTCACACATTCGCTCACATTGGCGAAGCAGGGTGAGTAGCCGCAAGGAGAGGGGAGGGTCGGGAATGATGTTGCCATCCCGCAGATAGGTGTTGATCTGCCGGAAGATCCAGGGCGCACCCATCGCACCTCTGCCCACCATGATCATATCACAGTTGGTGGTTTCAAAAAGACGGGCGGCGGACCTGGCATCGGTCACATCCCCGTTTCCGATAACCGGTATGGAAACCGCTTCTTTTACCCGGGCAATGGCATCCCAGTCAGCGCTGGGGGCATACATCTGCTCTCTGGTTCTGCCGTGAACCGTGATGGCGTCGGCACCGGCTTCTTCCATGGCTATGGCAAAATCGGTGGCAACAATGGAGTGGCTGTCCCATCCCAACCGCATTTTTACGGTGACCGGTACATCCACCGCACCCTTCACCGCTTTGACGATTTCCGCCGCCAACGGGATGTTTTTCAGCAGGGCGCTTCCACCGCCACTGGCAATTACCTTTGGGGCAGGGCAACCCATGTTGATATCAATAAAATCCGGATGGTACGCCATGGCAGTCATGGCGGCGTTTGCCATATAGGCAGGGTCACAGCCGAAGATCTGAGAAGCCATGGGCCGTTCGTTTTGAGAAACCGCCAACAACTCCTCCGATTTTTTACTGCCCAGCACCACCCCTTTGGCGGAGGTCAGTTCTCCAACCGTAAAGGAGGCGCCTTGTTCTATGCACAGTTCCCGGAATGCCCGGTCGGCAACGCCCGCCATGGGAGCCAATGCCGCATATCCATTGATGGTAAGTGTTCCAATCTTCATAGTAATCCAATCTTTAACGTTGTTTTGTTCAGTATAGCACGGTGCAGGAAAAAAATCAAATTTTTTTATCAAACGTATTGACAAGATGAATGACTTGTTGTATTATTGTGGTAGTACAGTAGTACAACAGACGAAAGGAGTGAGGGTATGGCGTGGAGTTTTACTGCCGACCGACCGGTGTATATTCAAATGGCGCAACGCATCCGGGAGGGGATTCTTAACGGAGAGTATCAACCGGGGGATCAAATTCCCAGCGTGCGGCAGTTGGCGTTGATTGCCGCAGTAAACCCCAATACGGTACAGCATTGTTTCACCCAGCTGGAGAGCGAAGGATTGTTGGTTGCCAGGGGAACGACCGGACGGTTTGTAACCGACGACGTAGCGGTGATCGAACAATGCCGTGCCAATATGGTAAAGCAGTTGGTTCAGGTGTTTTTAGAGGACGCGCGTCGTCTTTCGGTGGAAAAACATCAACTGATTGCATTGATAGAGGAGGAAGATGAATGAATTTACTGGAATGTAGATCCCTTTGCAAAGCGTATAACAAAGGGGATAACGTGCTGGACCATTTGAGTTTGAACATTCCTGCGGGAAAAATTATTGGCTTGTTAGGCCCCAACGGTTGCGGCAAATCCACCTTCATCAAGTTGGTTTGCGGTTTGTTGCAACCGGACAGCGGCGAAATTTTGGTGGACGGTAAAAAGGTGGGAGCGGATACCTGCGGCCTGATCTCCTATTTGCCGGAACGCACCTATTTTGAACCGGGTATGCGGGTACAGGAATTGCTGAATTATTTTGAAGAGTTTTACAGCGATTTTGATAAAGAACGGGCATTGTCTTTGTTACAGGCGCTTCACATTGCTCCCCAAAACAAATTAAAGCAACTGTCGAAAGGTACCAAAGAAAAGGTTCAGCTCATATTGGTCATGTCCCGTCGGGCAAAACTGTATTTGCTGGATGAACCCATTGCCGGGGTTGACCCTGCCGCACGGGATTATATTTTAAGTACCATTGTCAGCAACTATGACCCTGCCGCCACCATTATCATCACCACCCATCTGATCAGCGATGTGGAACAGGTGTTGGACGATTACATATTCTTTGCCTACGGCGGACAAATCGTCAGCAGCGGTTCGGTGGAACAGGTTCGTATGGAGTCGGGTAAATCCTTGGATGAACTGTTTCGGGAGGTATTCAAATGCTGAGAAAATTATTAAAATACGATTTGCGGTATTTGTTCAAATACTGGTCCATTGCTGCTGGGGCGTCGGTGGCGCTTACCGGTCTGGCGGTGGCGTGTTGTTGGATATTAGACCAGAATATCAGCCGTTATGCGATCTTTGAAACGGCGGCGGTACTGGGGTTGATCCTGACGGTGGTTGGGATGTGCGCCTTCGTGGTGTTTGGCGGCGTGGTCAGTTACGTGCGGTATTATAAGCATTTCTTTACCGACCAGGGCTATCTCACCTTTACCTTGCCGGTCAGCCGGAATCAACTGTTGCTTTCTAAATTGATTGCCAACGTGGTGATGAGCGGGTCTACGATTATTGTGTTCTTGCTGGATCTGTTTATGTTCGTAACCTGCCTGAGCGCTATGGACGGTGATCCGGTGTTCTTTGTTCGTTCTGCCTTTTGGGCAGACGTATCCCGGATCTTTGACGTGATCACCAATACACTGGGCGGATATTTTTATTTGTATATCATCCAGATCCTGTTATTGGTGTTGGGATACGGCTTGTTCCTGTCCCTGTTTATCTTCGCCTGCATTACCGTTTCCTCGGTCATTGCAAAGAACCATAAGGCGCTGATTGCCATTGCCTTTTATTATTTTGGCGGCGGTGCGGTATCCTTTGGGATGCAAATGCTGATATTCTGCCTGTTCTACGGCTTCGGGGATTGGCTGTTCGGTCTTGCGCAAAGCCAGATCTTTGGGGTGATCGCCTGGGCGTTGGGTGTTGGCGTTCTGTTTTTGGCAATGCTGACGGTTGGCTTGTATTTGTTGGTTCATTGGATGTTGGACCGCAAACTGAACTTGAGTTAAGGAGGGACGACAAATGAAAAAATTACTGAGCGTATGGTTGGTTGCCTTGATTTGCTGTTCCTTGTTTGTCCTGCCTGCCATGGCAAACGATTCTAACGTTGACACGTATTCCGATGATACCCTGCAAACCATTACTCTATCGGAGGATTACACCCAATTGTATTTGGGCGGTGAACTTTATTATGCGGTAGAGGGTGAACTGTATGATATGATGATCGATGAAGACGGCGACTATTGCGGCATGGAGTATTTCAGTCTGTCGGTCTCACAAATGCAGGAATTGCATGATGTTTACATACATACCTGGGAACGGGGCGTGATGGCTGCTTTGACATACAGTACCAATTCCGGGGTGACTTACAATAAATACTACGTGGCCCAAACCTATCTGGAGGATTATAATCAGATCCTGCAGGGAAACGTGAACCGGGTGGTCATTGAAATGTACGGTACGTATGATGAATTGGTCTATACGGATATGGATGCGTTGGAGGGGGATGCCATCACCATTTCCAGCGAGGAATATTGGGGATGGGACACCTTTCCGGTTTTAGCTACCAATGACGATGCCAATTTGTTCTATGAGATCGGTTGGATGTTTGTGGACCCCTCCGATGACGCCTATTACTTTGCACCTGCCCTGCAATCGCCCAACAACGTGCCCTTGGATAATGCGTATTACTTCGATTATGACCTGTCGGTCATTCGTGTGACCGATGAAACGTTGCTGGAACGGTTGGCGACTCAGTATCGGGCATACAATTCCCTGGGATTGATTGAATTTGAAAACGAGAAAACCGGGGAGTATCTTGCCAAAGCGGTGATCCTTTTCATTTTTGGTCTGTTGCCCCTGGTGTTACTTGTGGTCAGCGTGGTGGTGATGGTCAAAGGCCGGGGTATTTACCGAAAGGGGTTTGGGGTTTTGCTGGTGTGTTGCATAGCAGAACTCGCCCTGTTTATTCCTTTGTTTATCTACACCTTGCATTAACTAAAAAAAGGTGCTGTAACAACCTTTCGGTTCTTGCAGCACCTTGCATCATTTTATGGGGTTATTAGGAAGATTCACTTCCTGATAGCCCCTGTTTTTGTATGTTACCATTCAATGGGCGTTAAGCCGTTTTG
>CAYLYC010000098.1:0-5343 GCA_964387715.1 uncultured Eubacteriales bacterium
GCGTATGAAGGAACGGTTATTATATCATTTTTGCGGAGCAAATATATCATACGGCAAAGCTATATATCATATCGCAATAGCGATATATCATTGAAACACACAACATTTTATGCTATAATACCACAAAGGTTGGTGAAATTATGAACACAGTACAATACGGTGACTGGAAAATCGCAGTTGATATTGATAAAACAAAAGAATATTACAATACATACCAGAGTAGCAACAACCAAGCCAATAGAAACTTTACGGAATATTGCAAAAACTTAACCGTTGATGAAAAAGCGTTTTTTGATGCGTTTGGCATTGATCCTACCTGTTGTGAGATTGAACATATCGGTGCTGATAAAAAAGGGAATTTTCCTTGCGGCGGTTATTATTTTGTTTGTGGAAAATATTTGGAGTATCCGCCCGAAGAATTGACAACAATAGAAGAACTGACAGAAAATGATTTCATTGATGAACGTCCCGATCCGCGAGTGGATGTTGGTATGTTCCAATTTGATTTTCAATGCGAAGATTATGAAATCAATGATATTCCGGAAGATATACCCGATGGTTTCATTTGCATTCGTTTCTGGTGTGAGGAAATGAAATGGTTATTGCCTGAAAAACCGGAAGAAATGATGTATGAACCTCCTCGCTTTTGGGAAATACGCAAAATCATGAAAGATAGAATTTCTGATAAAAAACAACGGGCTTTAGATTTAGAAGAAACAAATTCAGCGTTTTTACGCTTTTTTGATAATCTGAATATTGAAGCACAGCCATTCAGCAAAAAAGAGATCAATGCCTATAAAAAAGAATGGGTCAATCAATTTGCGCCAGTCGATGGAAACACAAAGGAAATCAAGAAACTTTGCCTGGATTCTCGCAAGTACTCCCCTTTTCTTTGGCATATTTTCAGTTTTGAATTTCTGGATTGCGAAACAGAAGATTACGCTAAAACCTTGTTTAATCAAGAAAACAAATCATCGTGTGTCATTGTCAGCAATGTTGATGATGTTGCATACCGCTTGGAAAATGCCGAAAATCTTACTTCAGAACGATTAGAACAGTTGGTTGACGTTACAATTACTGCAAACGATTTTTCATGGACTTACACCAAAACCCACGAAGAAATGTGCGGCCCCTATTTTTATAGGAAATAATTCTATTGATCTGTTCCGGAATCAGCAATATAATTCTCTTAAAGTAGATGAGAGTATGAATAAGGTAAACGTTGTTGAGTTTTTGGCATCGTTGTGTCTTTTGATGGGTTCTATCATGAACCTTGTTGAACTTTTTGTAGACGTACATCGATCGATTTCCATAATCGCTACCTTACTTATGGGATATGATTTGCCCGGTATCTTTGAGTTTCTTTACATTATCCTCCCGATTGCTGGTATTGATTTTTCAATATTCGGGCTAATAGAAAGAGAAGAATAATATGAGAAAGAAAAAACATCAAACTGAAACAATTGCACTAATTTCTGATACATTACCAAGCGTAAAAGTATGTGATGTATTTAACGGAATCCCCAAAGTCAAACAAATCGTGAAAGAGGATGTTATAGAATTTGAGTTAAGATATTCCTTCTTTAAAAAGGAGAAAAAACGCTATAACAGAAAAACATTTGAGGAAATAAAATAATTAAAATATTTTGTTGTATTTTGATCTCCGCAATTCTTTGGTTTATTGCTATAAAACGGAGAAAATCATCAAAACAATAGCCGCACCCAAGCCGTTCATACCCGTCATAAATCCTCGTAACGCAAGTTACGGGGGTTTTTGCTTTTTGAAGTTGTAATGGCAGATGGGTAAATGCGAAAAACAAATTGAAAATCACAGATAGGTGTGTTATAATAGCCACATAAAAGCAGGAGTGATTGTAAGAGAGGAACCTTGTTGTTTCCTGACTCGTGTTTAAAAGGAGGAATTTTATGTTAGAAGTAAAAAACCTTAGAAAGGTCTATAAGTCAAAAAACGGGGCAGACGTTAACGCCCTTGACGGTGTTTCGTTGCGTTTTCCGGAAACGGGAATGGTGTTTCTGCTCGGTAAATCGGGTAGCGGTAAGTCCACACTGCTGAACGTTTGCGGTGGCCTTGATTCTCCCACAGAGGGGGAAATCATCGTAAAGGGTCGAAGCAGTGCTCAATTTACGCAAAGCGACTTTGACAGTTACCGCAACACCTTTATCGGATTTATTTTCCAGGAATACAATATACTTAGCGAATTTTCGGTTGAAGATAATATTGCGTTGGCCCTTGAACTGCAAGGCAAACCCAAGGACAAGGCAGCAATTGCCGCCCTTTTGGAAGAGGTTGATCTCACCGGTTTTGCAAAGCGTAAACCCAACACCCTTTCGGGCGGTCAGAAGCAACGGATTGCGATTGCTCGTGCGCTGATCAAGGCACCTGAAATTATTATGGCTGACGAGCCCACAGGCGCACTTGATTCAAACACGGGAAAGCAGGTGTTTGATACCCTGAAAAAACTTTCCAAAAACAAACTTGTTATCGTGGTTTCTCACGACCGGGATTTTGCAGAACAGTACGGCGACCGCATCATTGAACTGATGGACGGCAAAGTGCTCTCGGACGTTAGCAAGGTCAAGGAACAGCAAACCCAACTCTCCTCCAACGTCAATACGGTAGATAACGTGCTGGTCTGCAAACGAGGAAGCGACCTGACCGAAGCAGATTTTGATAAGATCAAGACATATTTAAAGAGTGCGCCGCAAGATGTGATCATAGCAGGTAACGAGCAAGACGTTAAAAACTTCAAGAAAATCAGCCGTATCACCGATGACGGTGCAAAAGAGGTATTTCGCAACACAGAAAAACTTGAAGGGAAACATTACTCCCCCGATGAAAGCCGGTTTATTCGTTCAAAACTGCCCATCAAACACGCATTTAAGATCGGTATATCCAGTCTTCGCAGTAAACCCTTCCGCCTTTGCTTTACGGCGCTTTTGTGTACCGCCGCATTTGTTTTGTTCGGTCTGCTTTCAACCCTTAATTTTTACGATAGCCACAACACCTTTATACAGACGATGCAGGACAGCGGCGTATCGACGATGCAGGTGGAAAAGAACTACAAAACAACGGTTACCTGGTACTCAAAAGGTGAAGAAGAGTACAGTTACGAAAGTTATTCTGCCGCAGCATTTACTGCTGACGAACTTGAAAGCATGACTGCCACACTTGGTGCAGATGCCTTTGGCGGATTGACGTCTTCGGCTTCCTTTAACCTTCGGCAAAACGATTCCGCTTACTACATAGGGGCGGTGAACATGATTGCCGCTCTGCCTGAGGGCAATTCGATCCGCACAAACATGATTGGTACATACCCAGAGGCGAAAGATGAAATTGCTGTTTCATCCTACCTTGCCAACGTACTTGTTACCTGCAAGGCATACGACAGCAACGGCACCTCTATGGAACTTTCATCAACCGATGAACTGATCGGCAAGAAGATCATCTTGTCTAACTACACCTACGAAATAACCGGCATCATCGATAGCGGTGAAATCCCGGAGGAATACAGCGTTCTCAAGGAAAATGCCGTGGAAAACCAATCCATTACTGCAAAATATAACGCATATTTAGGTGACGGTCTGCATCTGTTTGTCTTTGTCACAGACGATCGTCTTTCAGAGATCGCAAGTGAAGACTATGGTTATGGAGATGGAATCCACAACTATACAAACATTGTTGCCGCATTGCCTGTGAACGGCGAATATGATTTGCCGGATTACACCAATGGCAATTATTTAACCGCTGACTACATTGGTGATAACGAAATATTTGCCATCACCTCAACCAATAAATCTCTTGAAAAAGGCGATGCAATTGCTTCCTCTTCCCTTTTTGCCAATATTGTGATCGAGGCGTATTACGATATGGCAGAAAATTGCGGAGATGATTATACCAGTGCAGAAAAATATTACGCTGTGGCGGAAATTGCAAGTCAAGTCAGAGACGGTGGTATTTACAAACAAAACGCTGACACGGGTAATCATGAACTTGTTAAGTTTACCGAAAAAGAATTCAATGACAAAATCAAGGCACTCATCACCGCAGTAAAACGGGACAAAATCGACCTTACTGCAGGCGTTAAAATGTACGACAACTACAACAGCGCCGCCATTGGTGATCTTTACACCTATACCATTACAGGCGTATATGCAGATAAGAGTGCATCCTGGAGCATGGGCAACTTAATTCTTTCTGACACAGATTTTGAGCAACTTTGGGATCAACAGAAAATGACGGTTGACAGTTACAGCGAGATCACCTCGCAGTATGTTGAGTCAGACAGCGCAATTTATGATCGAATCGTTGTTCCCTTCACATTTTCTACTGAAGCGGCAGAGGAATACTGGAAACTTTACAGCAGTGCAGACTGGGAAGAAGACGGCAGTAAAACCAGTCTTACAGGCAATTTTGTGAGTTCCTTGCAAATGATTGACGAAACCGTAGGCGAAATGTCCACGATTTTCCTGTACGTGGGTTTGGCAATGGCTGTTTTTGCGGCGCTGTTGTTATCCAACTTCATTTCGGCGTCAATCACACAAAAGAAACGGGAAATTGGAATTTTACGTGCGGTGGGTGCAAGAAGTACCGACGTATTTAAGATTTTCTTCTCGGAATCCTTTGTTATCGGCGTTATATGTGTCCTGCTGTCCTCTATTGCAAGTGTACTGCTCTGCAACCTGCTGAATACAGCGTTGGCAAGTGAGATCGGCGCTTCGCTCTTTGTTTTCGGTGCGGCATCCTTTATGGTACTGATCGCCGTTGCGATCGTTACCGTTGTTGTGGCGACCTTTATCCCCGTAAACAACGCCGCAAAGAAAAAGCCGGTTGATTCGATCCGTTCGTTATAATAAGAATCCCCGTATCAAATGATTCATATAAACTAAAAAGGAACGACAATTTTCCACATGGAGATTGTCGTTCCTTTTTGCTGTAAACCGATCAAGATGAATGGTCAGGTTCCGTTAACAGACATAAAACTAATGAATGAAAGGTGTTTTTGCAACATCCTCTTTCAGCAATCGGTAGACCGTTGCCACAATGGGTACGCCCAACAGCATGCCAAGAACACCCAGCAAACTGCCCCCCACCGTTACAGCCGCTAACACGAACAAAGCGGGCAAACCAATGGAACCGCCAACCACTTTGGGATAGATCAGGTTGCCTTCGATCTGCTGTAACACAATGATAAACACAATAAACAACAACGCTTTGATGGGTGAAACGGTAAGAATGACCACGAAGCCCACACCGGCGCCGATGAATGAGCCAACCACCGGGATCAGAGCGGTAAATCCCACCAAAACGCTGATCATGGTTAC
>CAYLYC010000099.1:0-5342 GCA_964387715.1 uncultured Eubacteriales bacterium
CACCAGGGCCGCATTGCGGAAATGAAGACCGGTGAAGGCAAGACCCTGGTGGCAACCCTGCCTGCTTACCTGAACGCCCTTACCGGCAACGGGGTTCATATTGTAACGGTCAATGACTACCTTGCCACCCGTGACTCCGAATGGATGGGCAAGGTGTATACCTATCTGGGCCTGTCGGTCGGCCTGATCGTTCACGGGCTGACCAACGACCAAAGACGGGCCGCCTATGCCGCTGACATTACCTACGGTACCAACAACGAAATGGGCTTTGACTATCTGAGGGATAATATGGTGGTGGATATGGCTCATAAAGTACAACGGGGCCATGCCTTTGCCATTGTGGACGAAGTGGACTCCATTTTGATCGACGAGGCCAGAACGCCCCTGATCATTTCCGGTCAAGGGGAAAAATCCAGCGATCTTTACCTGCGGGCGGATCAGTTTGCCCGTCGGTTAAAAATGACCAAGGTCAAAGAAATTGACAGCAAAGAAGATACCGATGCCACCTATGAAGGGGATTATCTGGTGGACGAAAAAGCCAAAACCGCCACCCTTACCCCTGACGGTATGAAAAAAGCAGAGCAGTATTTTAACGTGGAAAACATTTCCGATCCGGAAAACAGCACCCTGCTTCACCATATCAACCAAGCCATCCGGGCATACGGCATTATGCATCGGGATATTGACTATATGGTAAAAGACGGCGAAGTGGTGATCATTGACGAATTTACCGGCCGTATGATGCTGGGCAGACGGTACAACGAAGGGTTGCACCAAGCCATTGAAGCCAAAGAAGGGGTAACCGTTGCCCATGAATCCAAAACCCTGGCAACCATCACCTTCCAAAACTATTTCCGTCTGTACAAAAAACTGTCCGGTATGACCGGTACGGCCCTCACCGAAGCCGACGAGTTTGGGGACATCTACCGTCTGGACGTGATCGAGATCCCCACCAACAAACCCTTGGCAAGAAAGGATATGCCCGATTCGGTGTATAAAACCATCAACGGCAAGATCAACGCCATTGTCAACCAGATTCAGGAATGTAACGCCAAAGGGCAACCGGTACTGGTGGGTACGGTTTCCATTGAAAAATCCGAGCAATTAAGCGGCATTCTGAAGCGCAAAGGCATTGCCCATAACGTGCTCAACGCCAAGCATCACGAAAAAGAAGCCCAAATCGTTGCCCAAGCCGGTAAACTGGGTGCGGTTACCATCGCCACCAATATGGCAGGGCGGGGTACGGACATTATGCTGGGCGGTAATGCGGAATTTTTGGCAAAACAGGATATGCGCAAAGCGGAGTATGACGAGGAACAGATCCGCAATGCCACCAGCTTTTTTGAGACCGACGATGAGGAGATTTTGGAACAGCGTCGGGTGTATAAGGAACTGTATGAACAGCACAAAGCCCAAATCGAACCGGAAGCCCAGAAGGTACGGGAGGCCGGCGGTTTGTATATCATCGGTACGGAACGGCATGAATCCCGTCGAATCGACAATCAGTTGCGGGGACGTGCCGGACGTCAGGGCGATCCGGGCGCCAGTCGGTTCTACCTTTCTATGGAAGACGATCTGATGCGTTTGTTTGGCGGTGAACGGATGTACCGCATGATGGAAGCCCTTGGGGTGGAAGAAGATCAACCCATCGATAGTAAACTGTTGAGCAACTCTCTGGAAACGGCCCAAGCCAATATTGAGTCCCGGAACTTTGCCGCCCGTAAAAACGTGCTGGAATACGACGACGTAATGAACGTCCAACGGGAAAAGATCTATTCTCAACGGGATACGGTGCTGCAAGGGGAGTCGGTGGAGCATATCATTCGCAAAATGACCTATGATACCATCGATGAATACTGCCAGATGTTCCTGGCGGATGACCGGGTGCATGACAACTGGAACGTGGACGGGTTGCGGGGTCATTTCCTGGGTTGGCTGACCAAGGAGGATGATTTCCGCTGGTCTGCGGAAGAATTGGGGAACACCAGCCGCCGGGAGGTTGCCCAAATGCTGAAAGACCGTGCCGATGGGGTATACGCCAAAAAAGAGCAGGAATACGGCAGCGACGTGATGCGTAAACTGGAACGGAAGATCTTGCTGCAAAACGTTGACCGCCATTGGATGGATCATATTGACGCCATGGATGAGTTGCGCAACGGGATCGGGCTGCGGGCGTACGCCCAGCATAACCCGGTCATCGAATACCGGAACGAAGGTTACGATATGTTCAACGCCATGAACGAGTCCATTCGGGAAGAAACGGTGCGGATGATGCTCACCTTCCGTCTGGTTCGTCAAGAGGACGTGGAGCGCAAACAAGTGGCGCACATCACCGGCGAAAACGTGGGAGGCGACGGCACACGGAAAAAGACGGTGGTAAAAACCAAATCCCAAAAGGTGGGACGGAATGATCCTTGTCCCTGCGGCTCCGGCAAGAAATACAAAAAATGCTGCGGTGCAGATGAATAAGGGGAACCCTTGATATGGGTGTTGTTTACCTGCCTTGGGACCCGTTTGCGGTGCCCGAAAAAATGTTCGTGCGCATCCGCGCCTATACTCCATTTTTTCGACCGCGGCACCAGCTTTTTGTTCGCTGAATCCGCCACCGGCGGCGCTCACAAACGCTACCATGTGGCTCCGGCAAGAAGTACAAAAAATGCTGCGGTGCAGATGAATAATACAAAAGAATCCAATATAAAATAAAAGGAAACAACCGGAAGAACAAGATCTTCCGGTTGTTTCCTTGTAAGGGGAATATAAAAAGAGAAAAAGGAGGTTTCACAGTTTCCTTGTGAAACTACGGTTAGTATACAGGGGAAATGTGAACTGAATATAACGAAACTGTGAACAAATCATGAAATTTTTATTGATTTGCTGTTTCTAAGGTCAATTGAGCGGTATAAGTTCTGCCGCCCCGGTATACCGTGAGGGTAATGGAGTCACCCGGTTCATACTTCAGTTTTTCGCTGTTGAATTGGGTGTAACTGGTCACCGCCACGTTGTTGATGTGGGTAACGATATCATAGGATTTCAGTCCTGCATCATCCGCCGGACTGCCGCTGGCAACGCTGTCCACCACCACACCGGCAGGCAGACCCATTTGCTGAAGCATGGTGCTGGTATACTGGGTGTTGATGATAATGCCCACATACGGTTGCGGGGCATCCTGGTTTTTGATGATGCGGTCAATAATGGCTTTGGCGTCGTTGCTGGGAATGGCAAAGCCCATTCCTTCAAAATTATCCAACGCCATTTTGGCGCTGTTGATCCCAATGAGTTGACCGGTGCTGTTCACCAGCGCACCGCCGGAGTTGCCGGGATTGATGGCGGCATCGGTTTGGATCAGGTTGATCTCGGTGGTGGCATTTTCCAACAGCAGGGTGCGGTCCAATCCGCTGATGATGCCCATGCTGACCGAACCCATAAAATCCATACCGCCGGGATTGCCAATGGCAATGGCAACCTGTCCCACTTTCAAGGAATCGGAATCGGCAAATTCAATGGCAGGTAAACCGGTTTGATCGATCTTCAACACCGCCAGGTCACTACTGATATCGTACCCCACCACCGTGGCGGCTATGCCGTTTTCACTGTCGCTGGGCAGATAGACCGAAACCGTACCGCCGTTTTCCACTGCGGTTTGGATCACGTGGTAATTGGTGATCACGTAACCGTCAGCCGTGTAAATGATGCCCGAACCCTCACTGCCGGAGGAGTAGTAATAGGAAGAACCGGAGACCACAATGCCAACCACGCTGGGACCGGCTTTTTCGGCCACCGCTTCTGCCGATGTGGAGGCGGTGGTGTCAACCACAATGTTGGTGGTCTGGTTGCCGGTATCGGTTCCATCCTCCTCGCCGCTGTCGCTTTTGGAGGAGGTGGGGGCGTTGAGCATATCACCGATATTGGTGCCGTACATCATCACCGAAAACACCAGCACACTGGCAATGACCGCCGTGATCACGCTGATTAAGACCGAGGTGGTAAGAGACACCGTCTTTTGGGGCTTGGTTTTGGGAGGAGGGGGCACGGGTGCCCCATCGCTGCCCCCTGGTTGAAACCGATCGTAGGGAGAAGCGGTATAACTTTTTACTTCACCGGAGACCGGTTGAGGCGTAAACGTGCCGGGCGTTTCCGGAGAAGCCGGTTGCTGTTGGGGCACGGGTTGCATCGGATCGTTAGGATAATTTTGGTCCATACAAATCACATCCTTTGAAAAAATAAAACCGCTGATAAAAGGGTTGGTTTGGTAATTTTTGTACTTCATGGATAGTATACCATAGTTTACAGGGTAAATGTGAATAAATTTTGAACAGAGCAAATTTTTTTGCTTTTTTCCATAAAACCTATTGACAAGAAGAAGAGGACTTCCTATAATTAGTTAGATGTTTAATTGTTAAACGGTTAATTAAATGATAGCATGGAGGGAAAACAATGTCGGCTACTTCAGAAGAACTTTCTCGGCTGGACCGTCAGATGCATCGGCAACAGCGGTGTTGTCACCATAAAGCCATCGGCGGATTGGGTCTGCACTACGGTCAACCGTTGATGTTGATGATTATTTTTGACCATCAGCCCTTGTATCAAAAGGAATTGGCACAGCACATGGACGTTTCGCCTGCCTCGGTCACCGTTTCTTTGAAGCGGATGGAAAAAAACGGCTGGATCACAAAAGTATCCTCCCGGGAGGATATGCGGCGCACTGCCATTCATCTCACCCCCAAGGGGGAACAACTGGCAAGGCAATGTAAAAACGAGATGGAAGCCATCGACCGTGCAAAATACGTGGGTTTTACACCCGAAGAACGGGAACAGTTGGCGGATTTTTACCGCCGCATGAAGGAAAATCTTCAGCAGGTGTATGAGAAGGGAGAATCCCAACAATGAAACAATGGATGAAATATATAAAGCCCTATTGGAAGTACTTTTTGTTAGGGCCCCTTTGTATGATCATTGAAGTGATCGGGGAAGTGTTAATGCCCAAGTATCTGGCAATGATCATCAACCATGCCGTAGGCAACGGCCCGGCGTACAGCGTATGGGTAGCGGTGATGATGGTAGCCACCGCTCTTATGATGATGGCAGGCGGGGTTGGCGGCGCTTATTACGGCGCAAAGGCATCGGTGTATTTTGCCACCGACCTGCGGGCAGACGTGTACCGAAAGGTGCAAACCTTTTCCTTTGCCAATATCGACCGGTTTTCCACCGGTTCGTTGGTCACCCGTTTAACCAACGACGTGACCCAACTGCAAAATTTCGTCAATATGCTGTTGCGCATGGCACTTCGTTCCCCCGGTATGTTGATTGGCGGGGTCATTATGGCAATTACCCTCCGTCCCAGT
>CAYLYC010000100.1:0-5289 GCA_964387715.1 uncultured Eubacteriales bacterium
AACCCCTCGGAAACCCCGGCTATGGTTTTCAAATACCCGGGAGAAGCCATGCGCAACCGGGAAAGAATGGCCAGTTCCAACTTTTTCAGGGTGATGGGGGCTTGTCCCTCCTGCTCACATTGCTGATACATCTGTTGGCTGGTATTGGGCCAGAATTCGGCTGCTTCCTCCGGTGCACAGGTAAGAAGTTTTCGCAGTTGGGTGGCAGAACAGACGTGTTGCGCAGACAGAACACTGTCATGGTCCGCCCCTTTTCTGCCCACGGTATAGGGTGTGATGCGGGAATACCGTTTTTCCAGCATCATCAGGTATTCCACACCCAGCAGATTGTTGGGAGAGTCCAGCAGTTTTGCCAGATGCTCATATCCGTTTCCTGCAAGTGCCGCTGACCGGGCCATGGCAGGGGTGTTGGACTTGGTGTCGATCAGTCCCGAAAGGGTGAGTTTGCGCAAAGCGGTCACCGTTTCCAAAAGGGGGTCGATGACACCGCATTCACTGCCGAAATGCAGGGTATCCACACAACCGGTGGCAATCAGCGTGTCAATGCTGCCCCTGGCAAAATCTCCGGCGCCGGAAAGAGCGTACACCACCGGCAACTCCAGCACCAAATCAGCACCGGCGGCAAGGGCACACCGGGTACGGGAGAGTTTGTCCATGATGGCAACGTCGCCCCGTTGGGTAAAATTCCCGGACATGATGCAGACCACGTGGGTTGCACCGTTGTTTCTGGCGGTGGCAATGTGATAGGCGTGACCGTTGTGAAACGGGTTGTATTCTGCAACAATGGCGGCAATATTCATGGCGGTAAACTCCTTTCCGGTTCGGGTTTCAATGCTCACCCTAACTTATTATATTATACAAATTTTCCCCCAAAAAATCAATACTTTGGTTGTGAAAAGGGGGATTCTGTGCTATACTGAATAAAAAAAGGAATCGGCGGGATGCGGCATGAAGCAATCATTACCTGTGAACATAAAGATCAATTTACTCACCAAACCCTACGGTGTTCCCAAGGAGGATCTTCGGTTTTCCTTTGAACTTCAGGATGACCGGCGGGACGTGGAGATTACCGGACATCGGCTGGTTTTCGCCTCTTGCATCGAGGAGATGAACCGTGAGAACTACCTGCTGGACACCGGCATGGTGGAAACGTCTGCCATGACCGGCATTACGGTGGAGGGTTTGTGCGACGCATTGCAGGAAAACGGCTTGTACGTATGCAAAATGATGGTGCAAACCAATCAAGGGTTGACCGGCTGGTCTGCGCCATTGGAATTTTCCACCGGCATTACCGGTTGGAATCCGGTTGGCGTTTGGGCAAAAGGAGAAGAAACCGAACCGGATTTTTGCTTTTTGCGCCACGAGTTTTCGCTGAGCCGCATTCCCCATAAGGCGTTGTTGCAGATCACTGCCCGTACACCGGAACAAATTCGTCAGTACGTGTATCAAACCTTTTGCAACGGGGAATTTGTCACCCTTGGCCCTACCCGGTATGACAAAAAAGGGGATAGGGGTGTGCTGTATTACGAAACGGTGGATATTACCTCCCATTTAAAGGAGGGGAGCAACTGTATTGGCGCAATTTGTTACACCACCGAAGACCGCCGTTTTGCCGCCCGTCTTACTGTATACGATGAACAAGGCGATCCCCAGGTGCTGTTTGAAGACGCTTCCCAATTTTTGGGGATGGATGCCACCGCCGTTTACCGTCCTGACCAATCCCTGGGTACCATGTATTTCCAATGCGCCGCTGAAAATGTGAACGGCGCGTTGTGGCCCTACGGATGGAACGAATGCTGTTATCAAGGGGATTTTGATGCTGTGGTCTGTAAAGCCCCCATGGGTGAGGATATGACCTTGCTTTCCTATCCTGCTCCCGTTGTGGGTCGGTATTGGCAACCTGCCTCCCTGGTGGAGGTGCTGGAAGACGGTACGGTGTTTGTGGATTTAGGCAAAGAGATCATCGGCGGCATCCGGTTGCAACTTGCCTGTGATTGCCCCCGGGATATCACCATCCATTATGGGGAAGAATTAACCGAGCAAGGCCGGGTGCGGTATCAAATGCGCACCGGCAACACCTACGAAGAATTTTGGCGGTTGGCTGCCGGGGAAAATGATTTGACTTCCATCGGGCTGAAGACCTTCCGTTATGTGGAGATTGAAGGTTTGCCGGAGGATCTGCCGGATAACTGGATTTTGGGCGCTGCCTGGCGGACGGAGTTTGAGGAATCGGCTTCCTATTTCACCAGTTCCAGCGAACTGCTCAACGAAATATACGACCTGTGTAAATACACCATAAAAGCCACCAATCAAAACCTGTACGTGGATTCCCAATCCCGGGAACGGTGTGCGTATGAAGGGGACGTGCTCATCAATATGCTCACCGCCGCCGGTGTGCAGGATTGCAACGCCCTTTCCCGTTTTAGCGTGGAGTATCTGCTGACCCATCGTACCTGGCCCACCGAATACGTGCTGTATTGCATCACCATGGTGCGGTTGGATTATGAATATACCGGCGATAAAGCCCTGCTTTCCCGTTGCTTTGATCTGCTGACGGGGCAAAATCTTTATTTAGACCATTTGGATCAAACCGTAGGACTGATCGGTTCGGTTACCAACGTGCCAAACGGCTGGAATGCCATTTTGGTGGACTGGCCCATGACCGAGCGGGATGATTATTGCTTTAACGACGCCTTCTATAACACGGTGTTTAACTGTGTGCATTACCGGGCGTTGACCGACCTTGCCTATCTTGCAGGTGAACTTGGCAGAGAACAAGAGGCGGCGCATTATGACCAATTGGCACAAGATTTGAAAAACACCATGATCGAAAAACTGTACGACCGTGAGCAGGGTGCCTTCCGGGACGGTTTAACAAGCCAGGGGCAACCGGTGGCTCACACCGCCCAACACGCCACCGCCTTTGCGCTGTATGCCGGTGTGTTTGATTCGCCGGAAATGGAGCAACAACTGGTATCCTTCCTTCGTTCTCAAGGGAAGATCCGCATGAGCGTATACGGTGCGTTTTTCCTGCTGGAGGGCTTGTATCAAGCGGGGGCAGGGGACTATGCCAACGGGTTGCTGTTGGATGACGACGTGTCCCAAGGGGCAAGAACCTGGGCGTATATGCTGGATCAATCGGATGCTACCGTAACGACCGAAGCGTGGAATACCACCAACAAAGCCAATATGACCTGGTCCCATCCCTGGGGGTCAGCCCCCGGCGCTGTCATGGTACGGGGATTGTTCGGTATCCGCCCCTTAAAACCGGGATTTGAGGAGTTTTCTCTCCGTCTGCAACCGGCCGGATTGCGGTACGGCGCCATCCAAGTACCCACCGTAAAGGGCAAGGTGGTCGCCTCCTTTGACCTTACGGGAAAGGAAGTCCCCCTTACCTTTACTGCGGTGATTCCTGCCGGTGCAAAGGCACGGGTTACCCTTCCGGGCAAAGCAGGTCTTACGCTGTATGAGGCAGAGCAACCGATGGAAGCGGTGTATGATAACGGTGCCTATTCTTTTGTGCTGTCCGGTGGCTCTTACGTATTGGAATTAAAATAAATCGGTAGGAGAATGTTATATGAACCAATTGTATCCCACGCCCCATATCAACGCCAAACCCCAGGATTTTGGCAAAACCGTGCTGATGCCCGGCGACCCGTTGCGTTCCAAATTCATTGCGGAGAACTTTTTGGAGAATGCCCGTTTGATCAACAATGTGCGAGGGGTGCAAGGGTATACCGGTTTGTATCAGGGTACGCCCATCACCGTTATGGCAAGTGGCATGGGAATGCCCTCTATGGCCATTTACAGCCATGAACTGTTTCAGGTGTTCGGGGTAGAGAACATCATCCGCATCGGCACCTGCGGCGGTATCGGCGACCATGTAAAGGTGCGGGATATCGTGTTGGCACAGGGATGTTGCACCGATTCTGCCTATGGGGAAAATTTCCGTACCCCCGGCACCTTTGCCCCCATCGGCGATTTTGGGTTACTGTCTGCCTGCGTTTCGGTTGCCCGGCGGCAATCGCTGACCTATCACGTGGGCAACGTTGTGACCTCCGATCGGTTTTATCATGATAACGATGGCTTGAAGGAAGCAGAACAACCCATCCACTTGTGGAAAAAGATGGGGGTTCTTGCCACCGAAATGGAAGCAGCAGCGTTGTATATGAACGCCGCCAGAGCAGGGAAACGGGCACTTGCCATTTGCACCGTTTCCGACCATATGATCACCTGTGAATCTCTGGATGCGGCGGCACGGGAAACCTCCTTTACCCACATGATGACCCTGGCGTTGGAAACCGCCAAAGCGGTGGATTAACAATTTTTGATTTTTGTCAATATGCAGGATTGTCAACGATGGATTCTCCCTCGTATTTCTCGTTTGCATCTGCTGTAATATTCTAAAGGAGAGATTGAATCGAATGGATATGATTTACATATATTCTGTGCTTTCCGGCCTGTTTGCCCTGTTTTGTATTTATCTGTACCAGGGGCGCCGATGGATCCAGAATTTGGTATATATGAAGCATTACTTTTGGTTGTTTGCTGTAACGGATATTGTCACCTGCGTTGTGGTAATCGTTATCGCAGGTGACAAAGAATTGCTCGACCTTTTCTGGTTGGCGTTTGGCGTTAACCTGCTTAGCTTAATTGGGCTGGTTTCCTGGTGTAACGAAACCATCACCTTTGATGACCAAGGGTTCTTCTCAAAAAATATATTCGGCCGCCGGCAATATTTTCGCTATGAAGATATCACCGGATTGCAAATGTTGAAATTACAGCATAAATACAACGCCAGCCGACTGTTACACATTTACATCGGAAAGAAAAAGATTTCGGTGGATGTTTCTGCCACCAATTATGGCTGTTTTGTCAAAAAAATGAAGGACGGCTACAAAAAGGCCCACAACGGCGGCAAAATACCTACCGTTCAAAACAAATCTTTTTGGTCAAAACTGAATCAATAAGCCGCCTTTTCTTGCCATAAAAAGCGAAAAAAGTCTTGACAAGCCCCTTGGCTTGTAGTATACTACTTAAGCCGCTTGTTACGGGCGGTGGTTTTTGTTGCGTAAAAATACCACCGTAAGTGATGACAGTCCGCCCCTTCTGACAGCGAGTCTATTGAAACGGAGAAATGATTATGTACGCAGTTATTCAAACCGGCGGTAAACAATACAAAGTACAAGTTGGCGATGTATTGTTCGTCGAAAAGCTTCCTTACGAAGCAGATGAGGTAATTAAATTTGACACCGTTTTGGCTTATGAAGACGACAACGGTATTCAAGT
>CAYLYC010000101.1:0-5093 GCA_964387715.1 uncultured Eubacteriales bacterium
TCACCTTCTCAGCATTTCTGCCAATGGCTTGTCCCCGATTTGCGGCATCGGGTAGAAACAAAACGCATCATGTGCCTCACGGCGACGGGCTCGTACAGGAATTGCACCTGTTTCCCCGACCATACAAGCAGAGTATAGCACGAGAACCCTTGAAATGCAAGGAAAAAGGAATACAAAAATGCTGTAAAAAACATTCCGTTCTTTACAGCATTCAAAGAGAATATTATAGTGTTTTACCGCATCCGTTACAAAAACCGGAACCTTGGGGATTTTTCTTTCCGCAGCCGGGGCAGACCCGACAATTCCGGGTATCATACAGCCGGTCCTTGAGTTGCATCAATTCTTCCTGCAACCCTTCCACATCCCGGCACAGCACCGAAAGCAGGTCGCCGTCTATTTCACCGGACTGACTTTCATAGTAGGTTCTGCCCAGGGTTTCAAATGCTTTGGACAGTTCGGATTTCTTTTTGGCAATGGCAAGGCGGATCTTTTGTACTTCTACCGCTTCGGCGGTTTTCTGGGAAGCCACATCCAACCATTCTTTCGCCGTAACAATGGTATCATCTAAAAAACTCATACAAATCATCTCCTTTGTTTCATTATACCCCAAAAGAGACCGATTGTCAATTTTCATCCTGTGTGATCTGGCATCCGGGATAATACCACGCCAAAATCTCCTTGTAGGTGCTTCCTTGTTCCGCCATGGTTTTAGCGCCATATTGGCTCATTCCCACCAAATGACCGTAGCCCCGTACCGTAAAGGTTACCGACTCACCGTCGGTTTCCACATCAAAATTCGCTGACCGCAAGGAAAAGGCGGTACGCACCTGACTGCCGGTAAAGGATTTTCCCATCAGTTTTACGTTGAGCACCGTTCCGCTGTCTGACCGGCTGATCTCCCCGATCATGTCATCCAGTTCCCCTTGCTGTGTGGCGGTGCTGTCCAAATCAAGAACGGCCGCTACGAATGCCCCTTTGGATACGGTTTTCTGGGAGATGTATCCTTCGCTCATCACATCCCCCACGCTTTCCACCGGCGTGAGATAAGCGTACGTTCCGCCCCAAACGTTTTCTGCCGATTCGGTTCTGCCGCCGGAAATGCTGTGATATACCGTAAGCGCCGGTTTGCCGTCAAACGCCAGGTATTGCCCCATCACCTGACCGATGATCCCGTCCAGTTGTTCTTCGTAAGCGTCGGCTTGTTCTCCCCATTTTGCCCTGGCGATCTCTCTGGTAATAAAGGCCTGGTCGGTACTGCTGCTGTCGGTAATATCCCCTTCCCCATCATCCGCCGGCTGACTTTGCCGATGCAAAAACAAGGTATATGCCGCCACCGTTTGGGCTTTCAGCGCCTCCTCACCGTATCCCATGGGCATTTCCGCCGCAACCACACCGAACAAATAGTCCTGCAAGGAATATTCCTCCACCTTTCCGGTATCGGTGCGCAACACTTCCACCGTGTCTGTCGCTTTGGGTACGGACTGAGAAACCGCCCCTGTACCGGTGGCTGGATCGCCGGGCGTTACCGCCAATACCGGCAAACACACCATCATACAGAACAGAACCGCCGCCACGATCAAATGACCTTTTTCCAAACCCCTCATCCTTCCCCTTTATTTTTCCAGGAAAACATTGACTTTAACAAGAATTTATTGTACAATAAGGTATTAGTTTAGGAATATTGTGAATCCCTATGCAATGTTCCCAGAAAGGAATAGAATCATGCAACAAACCCAATCGAAAATTTCCATGCAATCCTTGTCCAATTTATGCGAGGAATACAAAAAAAATAACTATATTGACCCTGCTGACTACAAAAAATATGATGTGAAACGGGGACTTCGCAATGCCGACGGTTCCGGCGTTATGGCAGGGCTGACTCGAATTTGTAACGTTCACGGGTATTTACACAGCGACGGTGAACGGTTACCGGATGAGGGTCGTTTGACCTATCGCGGCATCGATGTAAACGATTTGATTGCCGGATGCCAAAAGGATAACCGGTTTGGATTTGAAGAAACAGTATGGTTGTTGCTGTTCGGTGAACTGCCCAGCCAGGAAAAATTAGACGGTTTTCGGGAGATCTTAGGGGAATGCCGTGAATTGCCGGAATTTTTTGCGGAAGATATGATCCTCAAATCCCCCTCTCCTCACATCATGAATAAAATGGCACGTTCGGTTTTGGCGCTGTATTCTTACGACCCCAATCCGGACAATACGTCCATTCCCAATATTTTACGGCAATCCATTGAATTGATTGCCCAGTTGCCTACCATTATGAGTTATGCTTATCAGGTAAAACGCCGTCAGTATGACCATAAGAGTATGTTCTTCCATCCCCTCAACCCTGCTTATTCTACTGCCGAGTCCATTTTGTCTTCCATCCGGGCTGACCGCTCTTTTACACCGGAAGAAGCCAGATTGCTGGATCTGTGCATGATCCTTCATGCCGACCACGGCGGCGGTAACAACTCTACCTTTACCACCCGTGTGCTCTCCAGTTCCGGTACGGATACCTATTCAGCCATTGCTGCCGCCATCGGCTCTTTGAAGGGGCCCTTGCACGGCGGTGCCAACGCAAAATGCGCTGAAATGCTGGGTTATTTACGGGAGGGTATTCAGGACCCCAACGACGATGATGAAGTACGGGCGTTCCTGAAAGCCATCCTGAACAAAGAAAAGGGTGACGGTTCGGGTAAAATTTACGGTATGGGTCACGCCATCTACACCCTGTCTGACCCCCGTGCTGTGATCCTGCGGGAAAATGCCAGAGAACTGGCTCATCAAAAAGGGCTTGGCCGTGATTTCACCATCATGGAACAGGTGGAAAAACTCACTCCGGAAGTATTCAAAGAGGTGAAGGGCAGTGACAAGCCCATCTGTGCCAACGTGGACTGCTATTCCGGCTTGGTTTATCGGGCGCTTGGCATTCCTGATGACCTGTTTACCCCCTTGTTTGCGGTATCCCGTATTGCAGGTTGGTGTGCACATCGCATTGAAGAATTGGTATCCGGCGGCAGAATTATCCGTCCCGCTTACCGTGCCATTCACCGCCATGTTCCTTACACCCCCATGGATGAACGCTAAACATAGCAACTGCCTTTTCATATTTTTGACACCAAGAGGAGTCTGTGATCGATGAAACATCGCGTTTATTTATACTTTGTTTGGCTGTTGTTACCGGTGGTGACTGCCGTACGCACCTGGGAGTTAGCCGCCGCTATTGATTCTGCCGGTTTTTATCTGGAACGTTACGCCACGTTGTGTAACGTTTTGGAATACGTTTTACTTGGATTGATCTTGTTATCTCTGGTTTTTGGCAAACTGGTTTTGGCAAAAGAGGAAAAAACGCCGCCCAGCCGGTCCTACCTGCTTTCCTTTGCCGGTATTGTCCTTGCCTTTTCGGCCATTGTACAAGCCAGTATTGACAGCACCGCATCCGGCAATTATTTGCATCTGATCCCCGGTTTGTTGACCGCCATCGGTTTTGCTGTCATGGCAGCCGGCTGGTATCAAGGCAGAAAGCCCGTCTTCATTGGCGCCGTTGCCCCGGTGATCGGTGAACTGGTTCGTCTGGTTATCTCGTATGCACACTTTAACGGCATTGCACAAATCAGCGAAAACATTGTGCACATTTTGTTTATGTGTTCCTTCCTGGGCTTTTGTCTGGCACACAGCCGGGTATACGTGGGCCTTGGTCAGGCCAAAGGGATGGGCTGGTTATATGGCACTGCCGCCGCCACCGGTGTGTTTGGTCTTGCCGCCTCCCTGCCCCATTGGATCATGGGGCAAAATCAATCCTCCCTTTCGGTGATTGGTTTTGGCGCCGCCTTGTTTGCTGTGGCGTACCTCAGCGTTTTCATTCTTGGCCGCAAACAGCCGGAAGAACAACCGGATGCGGTCTCAAATGAGGAACCATCATGAAACGGGTTCTGCTGTTAGGGGATTCCATTCGGCTGAATTACGCCCCTTATGTTTACCGCAAATTAAGTGATAAAGCTCATATTACCACGCCGGAGGACAACGGCCGCTTTGCCAAATACACCCTGCACGAATTGCCCGGTTGGCTCAAAACCCTGGGTACGCCGGATATTGTGCATTGGAACAACGGATTGTGGGATCTTCATCACTTTGACGGCTGTCACCCCCTCACCCCTCTTGCGGCTTATATTCAGGATCTGGAACGGGTGGCAATGCTGTTAAAAACCACCGGCGCTCATATTATTTTTGCCACCTGCACCACACCTTTGCCTGAAAATCCGGAATGGGATAACCGGGAGATCGATACCTACAATCAAGCCGCCAAACGGTTAATGGAACGGCTGAATATTCCGGTGAATGACCTATATCGGCTCACCGCAGACAAGGAAGCGCAATTCATCAATCAGGACGATCTGATCCACTTAAACCGGGAGGGGATCCGACTAATTGGAGAACAGGTGGTTCAAACCATTGAACCGTTGCTGTAAAAATTTGGTTTCTTTGGTTAAACTCTCTATTTTTGGCACAAAATAAAATGCAACATCAGTAAAATCGTGAAAAATTTCGCAAAGCACTTGCATTTTTTCCCTCAAGGGATTAAAATAGGAAAGTAATATAAATTTTAGGAGGAATTTCCAATGGTAAAAGTTGCTATTAACGGTTTCGGCCGTATCGGTCGTTTGGCTTTCCGTCAAATGTTCGAAGCTGAAGGTTATGAGGTTGTTGCTATCAACGACTTGACCAGCCCCAAAATGCTGGCTCATTTGTTGAAATACGATACCGCTCAAGGTTCTTTCCTGGGCTCTGTCAGCGACCCCAAACACACCGTTGAAGCCACCGATGATTCCATCATCGTAGACGGCAAAGGAATCAAAATCTATGCAGAAAAAGACGCTAACGATTGCCCCTGGGGCAAATTGGATGTAGACGTTGTGCTGGAATGCACCGGCTTCTACACTTCCAAAGACAAAGCCACTGCTCACATCAACGCAGGCGCTAAAAAAGTTGTTATCTCCGCTCCTGCCGGTAACGACCTGCCCACCATCGTTTTCAGCGTAAACGAAAACACCTTGACCGCAGACGATAAAGTGATCTCTGCTGCTTCCTGCACC
>CAYLYC010000102.1:0-5066 GCA_964387715.1 uncultured Eubacteriales bacterium
GGATGAGCGAAAATCCGCCTTCCCAAAACGGGTTCGGGTTTCAATGTTCACCCTATGGAAGCCAACGGAATGTATTCGTAAACACAAAAAAGGCGCTGTAAGACCGTTGGGTTTTTACAGCGTCTTTGATTTTTTCGGATGAACTTAAAAAGCATTGCACCCCGGCATCAACCATCCTCCCGTTTGCCCCATTTGGCAAACCACCGGAAGGTCATGGGCCACACCGCACCGCCGGCTGTTATGGTGAGAAAATATTTTATCACCCGAGCCACCATGGGATAGGGAATCATCATGCCCAGCAACCACTCTGACCCCATCATCACACCCAGGATCAGCACCAGACCGCCCACGGTTTTGAGGATCTGTACCCACCAAGGGGCTTCCACCGAAAAGTGGGTCCGTTTTTCATCCACAATAACGGTCAAGATCATGCCCAGCAAACACCCTAACAAGGTGTATCCGTTTTCTCTGGCATCCAGCCATTGTGCCTCATCCACCGAGGGATAGGCGGACGGCGAAAAGGGAAACCACTCAATAAACATAATATGACCTGCAACGCATAGGGCAAGAACCGCCAACACCCCAACCATCCATCGGGGATGTTGCGAGATCTTTTGAAACAGCGGATACGCCCCAAACACCAAGATCAGAGCGATCGCTATGGAAGTAAGTACGTCCGTGGGGGTATGAACCCCCAGATACAGCCGGGAGAGAGGAATCAAAACACATAGCGTAACCGCAACCGTACGCAGCCATTTCTGTTTGTTCCAACGGGCGATACCGCCATACAGCCCCACCGAAACCTGGGTGTGACCGCTGGGGAAGGAATACCCGGTGGCTTCATCCACCGCCGATTCCACCGGTGTGAAATCTTTGTGGATCCACCAGGGACGGGGAATGCGAAACACCATTTTCAAAAATTGGTTGAGCAAGGTGCCAAAAAATCCTACGCAAAACAGGTAATAGCCCTGATATTTATTCACACACCAGAAAATCACCATGGCAACCACCATGAACAGGGTTTCTTCTCCCAAGGCGGTGATGCAGGAAAACACCTGGTCAAGAAAAGGATTGCGCAATTGCTCTAAAAAATATAAAACTGACATCCTTTACGCCCCCGATCCTTGCGTTTCGCAAAATCATTCTTCCGGCTCAACCGGTTGTTGTAACACCTGAATGTATGTAGCCCGATGAGAATCGATCTGTGTAATGGTAACGGTCAAATTCTCAAAGACAAAGCAATCCCCCTGTTCCGGGATCTTGTCCAGTTTTTCCATAACCCAACCGCCTACCGAGCGGCTATCGGTTTGGTCTTCAACAGCAAAAAATTCACAAAAATCCTCAAAATCCGCAGAACAGTCCACCTGATAGGTATGGGCGCTGATTTGATGGAATTCCTCAACCACTTCATCGTGTTCGTCCCAAATATCCCCTACCAATTCTTCGAAGATATCCTCCATGGTAACGATCCCCAGCGTACCGCCGTATTCATCCACCACCACGGCAAGATGGGTCTTGTTCTTTTGAAGCAGTTTTAACAGGTCATCGATCATAACCGATTTTTGAACGTATAACGGTTTGGTCATGATTTCTTCCAACGGCCGATCGGTCCAACCGGTTCTGGTGAAAAAATCCTTCATGTGCACGATTCCCACGATTTTATCGATGCTTTGTTCATACACCGGTAGCCGGGAATAGCGGGTCTCAAAGAAAATATCCGCAATTTCTTCCTTGGGAGCATCCAACGCCACCCCTTCCAATTCCACCCGATGGGTGAGAATATCCTCTGCTTTTTGTCCGGTGAACTCAATGGCACTGCGGATAAAGTCCCCTTCGTCCGCATCCAACGCCCCTTCTTGCTCAACCTCTTCCACCAACAACAGCAATTCTTCCTGGGACATTTTGGCATCTTCTTCCGATTTGAACAGCCGGGAGATGAGTTTTTTCCATTGGGAAAACAAAAAATTCAGCGGGGTAAGCAGCCAGATCAGCACCCGAATGAATGGGGCTGAAAACATGGCAAACCGTTCAGGAGAATCCTTGGCTATGCTTTTGGGAGAGATCTCTCCAAAAATCAATACCGTGACCGTGACCACAGCGGTGGAAAGGGTGGCCGCCACATCCGGATCGTCCATCAAATCAATAAACACCATGGTCCCAATGGATGCCACAGCAATGTTTACAATATTATTACCCACCAAAATGGTGGATATCAGTTTGTCGTAATGCTCCGATAAAGACAACACCAGGGATGCCTTTTTACTGCCCTTTTCTGCCATGGCCTTTAATCGGGTCTTATTGATGGAAGAAAAGGCGGTTTCGGTGGCGGAAAAATAGGCCGAAAACAAAATCAAAACCACCATCAGTATGATTTTGGGTAGAAAATCCATTGATAATAACTCCTTTATGATACGCAAAAGCACACCCCCAAAGCAGCCCTGGGAGGTGTGCCCCTGTTATTTATGATGCAAACGATTGGTACAAATGCCCTCGTCCGTGTCCATAATCGGTATCCTTTCCTTGAATCGATCAACCCTGCATATAGGGGAATTGGCTGTACCGCCAACCGTCATCGGTATATTCTAAGGTGTAGTGCATTTCTTTTGTGGTGTAATCCTCCGGATTGGAAGGTGTGGTGTAGAAACAACTGCCCGAATACACGTCGTCGCTGAAATACACCGTTGCGGTCATTTCGATCTTACTGTCGGTTTGACTGTCCACCGTAAACACGTGACCCGCATAGGTCTGGTCAGGTGAGGCGCCCACGTTCAACACATAAGGCAATCCTTCATGTTCCTGCACACAGCTCTCTGAGGTCAGCAACGAGGAGTCGATAAATTCTTTTGTAAAGTACTGCGCCAGATAAGTCTCCAACTTATCCATGGTATTAAACCGGGTATCGATGATGGGGAAGTATTCCATGCCGTTCAAGGTGATGGGATTGGCGGCATCCGATTGGAATTGACTTAAATTAAAGCCCCGTACCATTTCTTGAGCCGCTTGGAACATAAGTTGAAAATTCTCCGGCAAAGGAGGACAGCCAACCTCTGTCAACTGGCTGTTTTCCGCAGTTTCCCCAGCAGAGGCAGTATCCACGGTGCTCTCGTCGTCACCCTGTTGATCGGATAAGACAGACGCCGGCGGATTGGCTGTACCCTCTTTCTCCGAAGAACACCCCACAAAACCGGCAAGTGCCACAAGCAGAGCAAGACCCATACAAATCATTCGTTTCATGATTTTACTCCTTTATCATTTCTGCCAAAACGTCTCTCAAAATCGAAAGACCCTGTAACAGCAGATCTTCATCAATGGTAAGGGGCGGCATCAGTTTCATCACGCCATTGTCACGGCCTACCCGTTCCAACACCAATCCCTTATCAAAACAGGCGTGCATGACCTGTGCCGAAAAATCATTGCCGCCTAATGCAGACAAGTCCACGCCCCAGATCAAACCGACACCACGGGTGGTGATGCCCTGATGCAGGGGTTCGATTTGGCTTTTCAGATATTCTTCAACCAGGTTTTGCTTTTTGTCAACCTGCTGGGCGATCTCCTCATTCACAAACACTTCCAAAGCCGCTTTTGCCGCAACCAGGGACAACTGATTGCCCCGGAAGGTGCCGGTGTGTTCGCCGGGTGACCAGATATCCAATTCCGGCTTCATGAGAAGCAATGCCATGGGCATACCGATGCCGCCGATGGATTTGGAAAGCGTAACCATATCCGGCACGATTTGAGAACGCTCAAAGGAGAAAAAGTTACCGCTTCTGCCGCATCCTGCCTGAATATCATCCACCACCATCAAAATTCCGTGACGGTCGCACAAAGCCCTCAGCCCTTGCATAAATTCCGGCGCAAAGGGATAGATTCCGCCGTCTGCCTGTACTGCTTCCAGCACCACAGCGGCAGGTTTTTCCACCCCGGAATGGTCGTCCGTAATCAAGGTTTCCATGTATTCCAAAGTATCCAACCCTGCAAACATATAGGGTGCAGGAATATGGGTTACGTTATGCAACGCCACACCGGCGCCCTCTCTGGAGGAACGGTCGGTGGTGAGTGCCAACGAGCCCATGGTCATTCCGTGGAATGCGCCCATCAATGCAAAAATGTTTTGTCTGCCGGTAACTTTTCTTGCCAATTTCAAGGCAGCTTCCACCGCATTGGTACCGGTAGGACCGGCAAACTGAATTTTATAGTTCAGCCCCTTGGGTTGCAAAATGTTGGTTTGGAAGTAGGAAATAAATTCTTCTTTTGGCTGGGTATACATATCCAGCGCATGAATGATCCCGTCGCCTTGCAGATACCCGATCACCGCATCTTTAATGGCAGGGTGGTTATGGCCGTAGTTTACACCGCCGGCACCGCTAAAGAAATCAATATAGGTTTTCCCCTCCCGGTCGGTAAGGATACTTCCCTTTGCCTTGGTAAATACTGTGGGAAAACTGCGGCAATAGGAGCGAACGTTGGACTCATAGGTTTCAAATACGTTTGACATTGTTATAATCCCCTAACAATATATAATCAAAATTAAGCAAGGACTTCCAAACCGTCCTCACGCAAAACAAACCCGGAAATGCTGTCATCCGCCCTCTCGATCAATGCGGCGGCGATTTTATCCTCCACCTGACGGCGGATGGTGTTGCGCAAATCTCTGGCGCCCCGGTTTTTACCAAAACTGGCGGCCGCTAACCCTTTGGTTGCCGCCCCGTCCCAGGCAAAGGAATAACCCTTTTCTTCTAAAGAGGTTTTCAGTTCGGTGAGCATCAAACCGGCGATGTCGTGGAAGTTTTCCTCTGTCAGGTCGGAAAAGCAAACCACTTCGTCTACCCGTCCGATAAATTCCGGACGCAAAAATTCTTTCAGCGCTTTCATGGTTTTTTGGTCGCTCAAGGTTTTTTGGTCTTTGGCAAAGCCCACCGAACTGCCGCCGGAACTACCGGCGTTGGTGGTCATCACCAAAATGGTGTTTTCAAAGTTAACCGTCCTACCCTGGGCATCGGTGATGCGCCCGTCATCCAAGATCTGCAGCAGAATATTCATCACCTCCGGATGGGCTTTTTCAATTT
>CAYLYC010000103.1:0-5058 GCA_964387715.1 uncultured Eubacteriales bacterium
CGGCAGACGGGCAAAACGTAGTATCATGGCTATGCCCGAAAACGAAACACCCGTTTTATGCGGTCTACACGTTTTTAACATCCCCTACGATAACGCCTGTTGTCCCACACGGGTGATATCCACCTGGGCATCCACCGTAAACCGGGCGGTTTTGCATACCTCCTGCCAGGAGGAACAGGACTTGAAATATTCCGATTGCTGTTTCTTCATGTTTTTTCCCAGCCGGAACACGTCACACCCTTTTTGGTTCACAACGATTTGTAACGTCTGCCCGATCTGCCGCTTCATATCCGCCCCGGCGGCTTGGGCAACCTGGATCACCCCTTGCTGTGTTAAGGAACGGTTGGATTCGGTCACTTCACAGGTGGCTTCTACCGTCAGCGTAAAATGGGGTACCCCCTGCTCCACCCGGGCGGTCACCTTGGTTTTGGTTTGGCGAAACAGCAAACTCACCCGGTTTTCCCCGGCGGTAACGGTCCATCCCCGTCCGTCCCGGTAATCATTGAGCCAGTTATACACCCATTTCATTTCCTGGTTCATTTCATAGTAGGGCCGATCCCCCTGAAAGCACAAGATCCCTTGATAGACCGGGGTTTTCTTTTCGTCCTTTTCCTCCACCCCAACCATGGGAATGGCAACCGTTGCGGCGTCATCCTCCAGACCGGCCGCCACCTGCATCAACTCGCCGCTTACCGGTGCATTGGCGCTGCTGCCGTATCGCAATCCGTTGGCAAGAATTTGCGCCGGCATAAGATTTCCCTCCTGCTCAATTCCAAACAGATCCGCCGCCTTGCCTTTTACCGCCGCCATACACACGTTGCTTCCCATCTCACTACTGCGCACAAAGGGGTCGATCACCTGCCAAAGCCCCTGCGCCAACGCTTCTTTTGAGATGAGGATCACTTTGGTGTCTGCGTAAAAGGAGATCTTCCCCAGATCTTCGTCAATTTTGCTCAAGGCGGCATACACCGTTTCCCCTGTTCCGGAAAACATTTGATGACTGCTTCCTCCTTTGGTATCGGATGAGGGCAAATACACCTGCAAGGTAACCAAAAAGGCGTCCTCCTGTTTATCAATGGCAATCCCTTCTACGATCAACTTATCTTTCAGCGGTGTCACCTGGTCACAACCGCAAAACGTGAGAACCAAAGAGATGCTAAGAATCACACACCATAGCCCTTTCACGGCTTTTCCTCCTTTTTACAAGTCCGATTCCCCATACGATCAGGGGCAACACCACCACAAACAGCAGGTTGAATCCCATAATCACCGGCAACCCATAACTTTCCCCTGCCATGGTCACGTTTTCCGAACTGTACACACTGCAAAACACCCCCAACACCGCCAACAGCACCAGCGTCAGGGTGCGGTAGCGGTGGGGAATCATCCGGGACAGACAACAATAACACAAATACAGATATACCGCCGACTTCAAAAACACCCCGATCATCCATACCGATGCTTCCAATGCCGATAAATTGGTCAGTTCCCCGATCCCTGCCATGCCGGACACCCCATAAAAGGGGAACATCTGGGTTTGGGCATACTCCCCCAGCACTGCGATAATGGTGAAAAACACAAGGAACAAAAACACCGGCGCCGCCAGGGCGTACCCCACGTAGCATTTCACCACACTGCCCCGCACCCTGGGCGTGAGCAGTAAAAACAAGCCCATTTCCATGGAACTGAAGGTCAACAGCAACAAGGATTGCCAAAAATCCCCTTGCCCGTTATAAAAGGGGGAGAGAATATTCAGCATATCAAACCGGGGAATGAGCGATAGGATAATGGTGACGATCGCCGCTACACAAATCACCGTCAACACACTGCCTGCTCTCAGCAATCCATTCAACCCTTTGACCGCACCAAAACAAACTGCCCCCATCATCAAAATGGGGAAAAACCAAACACCTCGGTGGGTTTGCAAGGTGGAGGTAACGAAAAAGGAGAACCGCCCCACCGAAGAAAAGGAAAGGGTGAAAAACAAAAGGGCATATAAACTGCACATCACCCGTCCCAAGGGTTTGCCCAAGGTATAGCAGTAGTCACAAAGGGAGGTTCCTTTGGACTGGCGCAACAACAAAAAGGTGGGTATGCCAAGCAACAGCAAAGGAATGGGCAGGGCAAGACAAGCCAACCAATCGGCATTGCTGATGGTGTGTCCGCCGGCGTTGATGCCGTATGCCAGGGTGATGATGACCCGGGCGATAAACGCCAATAAAAACAACTGACCGGCGCTGATTTTTCCTCCATGCTTCACCGCTTTTCTTCCTCCGTTCCTTGCAGATCCTGCACCTTTACTTGTCGCTTTGCCAAGGTGCGCCACCCTGCCCGTATAAAGGTATCCCGCATGGCGGTGCGGTCAAAGGGAGAAATGGGAGAAGAAATGGGGATCCCGTAGGGTGCAAGGGATGCGATCTCCACCAAAACCAGGGCGAGGAGTAAGACCACGCCAAACAAACCGGCAATGCCTCCTGCAAAAATGAACGCAAACCGCAATACTGCCGCAGGATAATACAAGGAGGGGATCACATAGGAGGCAAGGGCGGTCACCGCCACCACGATGACCATAGGCGCACCGATGATACCGGCAGACACCGCCGATTCCCCAATCACCAATGCGCCAACGATACTCACCGCATGGCCGATGGATTTGGGCAATCGCAAACCCGCCTCCCGCATGATCTCGTAAATGGTATGGATGATCAGTGCTTCCCACAACAGAGAGAAGGGGGTGGAAACCTCCGCATCCACCACCTTGAAGAAAAACGCCGAGGGTAAAACCTCCGGATTGTGTTCCCCCACCGCCACATAAAAACCGGGCAACAGAATGGCCAAAAAGAAGGAGCAATATTTCAACAGCCGGGTAAAGGAGGCGTAAAAGGGGTTGAGGGTATAATCGTCCATATTCTGAAAATGCTCGGAAAACAAATAAGGGGTAAGCAGACAAAAGGGAGAACCGTCCACCAACACCCCTACCCTGCCCTCGGTCAATTTCGCGCACACCGTATCCGGCCGCTCGGAAACCCCCACGCTGGAAAACAGTGAATGGGGATCGTCCTCCAAAAAGGGCTGGATATATCCCGACTCCAGCACCGAGTCTATGGTAATGGATCTCAGCCGTTTTTTGATCTGCTTCACCGTTTCCTCTGCCGCCACGCCCCGCAGGTAGCAAACCGCCACCTCGGTCTTGGATTTGGCGCCAATACGGAAGGATTCCACCGCCAGATCCGGGGTTTTCAGCCGTCGGCGGAGAAGGGGCAGGTTGAATTTCAAAACCTCCACAAACGCCTCCTGGGACGCTCGTTCCATTACCTCGTTTTCCGCCGAACCCACCGGACGGCAAAAGAACTGTTGCAATCCCAGGGCAAGTCCCATTGCCACCCCCTCCATGAGCAAAATGGCAAAACCGGAGGACAGCAATTCAAACAACTGGTCAAAATGATAGATCCGCTTTTGATCCGGGGAGGTGGACACCTGCTGTTCAATTTGCAAAAAGCATTGCCGGGGCTCTTTTGCCAGTCGGCGAGCCCGTTGAATTTTTTCCAGCAGCATCCGATTGATCTGCTCTTTATCCACCATATTCCCGATGGACAAGCACACAAACCGGTGCGTCCCGGCGGTCATTTCCCGCACCAGCAGATCCTCGCAGGGCCCGAATCGCCCCCGGATCTCCTCCATATTCCGGCTCAATTCGTCATAAAGCAGTTTTGGTGTTTGTAAGGGCTGTTCATACTGTTCCTGCCGCTGGGTATGAAAAAATCGCTCGATCCACCCCATGGTGATCCCTCTTTCTTTGGAAAAATCCTCCATGCAACATTACAAAGTAAAAATGCCACACTACCCACAGGAGTGTGATGCACGTTGATTATTACCTTGATTCGCGCAGTTGTTTTGTATTTCACGGTCATGGTTGCCATGCGGGTCATGGGCAAACGGCAGATCGGCGAACTGCAACCCGGGGAATTGGTGATTACCATTTTGATCTCCGAGTGTGCCGCCGCCCCGATTCAAGACATCAACCGACCGGTAATCACTGGTATTATTTCCATTTTTGTTTTGGTTATTCTGGAAATCGCCCTGTCTTACTGCACCATGAAATTTCCCCGTTTGCGAAAAATCGTGGACGGTTCACCTGCGGTCGTCATTCTGGACGGGGTGATTCAGCAAACGGTGATGGAAAAACTGCGGCTAACGGTGGACGACCTGACCAACACCTTGCGGCAAAACGGGTATTTTAACCTGTCGGACGTGAGTTATTGCATTGTTGAAACCGACGGGAATTTAAGCATTTTCCCCACCCCTTCCGCCACCCCTGCCACCGCAAAAACCCTGGGGAAAAACCCGCCCAACACCGGAATCCCCTGTGTGCTGGTGGGCGACGGACGCATTCATCACCAGTCCCTTACTTTGTGCGGAATGGATGAAGCCGCCTTATACCGCATCTTAAAAAAAGAAAACACACCCCTGTCGGATGTGTTTGTGTTATGGGCTGACCGCTCGGGTCAGTATTCTCTTGTAAAAAAGGAGAACCGCTCATGAAACGAATGATACTGGCGGCGGTACTGGCTTTGGTCGTGGTGGGCATTGCCGTCGCATCCATATATTATGTAAACCAAAGCATTGATGAGATCTGCCACACCCTATCCCTGAGCACCCAGTACGCAAAGCAGGATGATATGGAAGAAACCCGGCGGATATTGGAAACCGCAAACCAGCAATGGCAACAGCGCAGAACGGTATTGATGATGTTTATTGAACAGGATCTGCTGGACGAGGTAGACAATCAACTGGCGTATATGGATGCCCTGACCAAGTTTCACAAAGAGGAATACATTCCGGCAACGGTGCTTTGTATTTCCCAACTTCGTGAGATCCAAAACCGGGAAAACTACACCGTAAACTCCTGGTTTTAGGTGGATGGGCAGAGAAGATCCCCCGACTGTGATCAGCCGGGGGATGGTTTTATTGGGTTATTGGGTTATTGGGTTAACGCATCGGGGCGTATTGTGACTTTTTATAATGACAGCAACTCAAAGGTTTCATCCAAATAATCAT
>CAYLYC010000104.1:0-5020 GCA_964387715.1 uncultured Eubacteriales bacterium
ACCGCCGAAAATCATCCGGAAAAACGGGCACGTCATTCCGGCGACTTTTCTGCCGACCGAATGGCAACCCAGTATCCTATGTTTGACACCGCTCCCTTGTGCAAAAGCGGCGTGATGCCCAGATCCGATTATTTCTGGATGCAATTCCGCTATAAGAACGTGGGAAATACCATTTTGAGCGTAAACGGCAACGGTACGTTTTGCTTTGAACCCATTCTGGAACGGCTGGAAGCGGACGGTACATGGTCCAATTACCGCACCCAAAACAATTTGTTTGTGCGGCTGACCGATGATTGTTATCCCGGAGAAGGTGGGACGTTCTACGTTTCCTTTGACCATGCAGAGAATATTCCGGAGGGCAAATACCGGGTGCGGCTGAACTGCCTGATCCGTAACGAGACTTACAACCCGGAAAACTTTACCAAAAATATTTGGGCAGGTCGCGTGTACCAAACCAATATTCAAGAATTTGAAATTGCCGGTGAATTTGTCCAAACCCAACCTGCTCCCATGACCGTGACCCACAAACCCATGGTGGAACGGAACACTTGGCTGCATACCTATGAGGAATTTTTAACCTCCTTTGACAGTTGGCATCATCCCTTTGATATTCGTCCCGAATGGAACGAGACCCACGTGATGTATGTACAGTGTGCCCCCTGGACCAACTGCATCACCGTGAAATTGCTCACCGGTAATGATATGAACCAAGTAGCGGTCACCGTTCCGGTGGAGGTGGAGTCCGATTCGATCAAGGTGAAACTGGATACCGACCCCACCCATTTGAACTATATCATCAATCAACAAGGCAAAAAAGAACCGGCTGTGATTGCCCAATCTATGTGCGATATGCGTGTGCACGTGGCGCTGGGACCGGAAGCCGATCAAACCTTGCTCAACGAATTGCTGGATATGAAAGAGGCAGGGGTCAACCTGATCTCTACCACCGCCGCCTTCGAGACCTTGACCAGTCCCGATCCCAAGGCGTTTAACCACAACACCGATGCCCATTGGTTTATGTGCGATGCCATTAAACAACTGGGTATGAAGCTGGAAGGGTGGATCACCTATCCTTATGAATCCACCGTAAACGTGAGCAAAGCCGCATGGATTACCGGGGACAAGGAAACCTACGATCCTGCTTTGGTGGAAACGGTGGATGACCCCCTGTTGGCACAAGCCAACGCCGTAAAGGCCGGTTATCAGTTCAAACGGTGGGGGGATAACTACTACACCTTGGGCAATGGCAAAGTGCCGGTGGTGGCTGAAGATACCCGGGGTTGGCATCGGGTAGACATTCAAAACCGTTGCAACCTTTCCTCCCTTATGTTAAACGGATTCCGGGATTTTGTAAAAGAAAAATACGGTACCATTGATAAGGTAAATGAGCAATGGGGCACAAACTATGCCGCATTTGAAGAAATCAACCCGGAAGAAGGTACTTTTATCGACCACGGTTGGCCTTCTTATACCACCCCTAATGCCACCTTTGGCGAATGGTGCCGTGCTCTGGAGGATCTGGACATCTACCGCACCATGTCCCGTATGACCAATTACCGTTGTTCCATTGATGCCACCAAGGATATGTTCCCCTCTGTGATCGGACTTCGTACCGAAGGGGGCAACTGGACCTCGGTGGTGCCGGCAGACACCGAAAATCAACGGTATCGCCATGTGTATTATTCTCAACGGCGTGTGGCTGCCATTCCCCAGGTATTGGCAGATGCGGGTATTATGGCGATCCATTCGGACTACTGCACCTTGCCCTATTCTCCCAAAGAAGTGGAGGAACTGACCAAAAGTTCGGTTTCCCTGGGCATCATGCCCATGCATATGATTCAAGCCGACCGGATGCGGGATATTGCCATCAACCCCCATTACGGACAGGATTATTCCATCCGGTATAATTTGGCTGACGGTCCCAACCGGGGCGCCTATATCAGCACGGTAATTTCCCTGTTTGGCTGGTTTAAAGCGGTCTATGAAAACGGCGGTATTCCCGGTGTTCTTTGGGAAGATTATCTGTGTGACGGATATGTAACGTCTATGCAGATCAAGGAAATGAAGTTCTTCAGCCAAAAACTGCAAGAAGCGTTGAACACCCCGGAAGGTAAACGCTGGGCAGAGGATGTGTCGGTGGATGCCAAGGCATCGGTTGCCGCTTCGCTGGGGGTCAATAGTTTTGATAAGGACTATGTGGCTTCCTTGATTGAAAAGTGCAAAAACAACCGCAAATAAATTGACCTCAACAATTGCCTGTAAAGACAAATACTATACTTCACAAAAGAAACCACCCGAAGTTTTTTCGGGTGGTTTCGTGTTATACGGTAACAAAAAGGAAATTTGTACGTCAATTTATTGACGGTTGTTTTGGTTTAATACCCCTTTTGGATGATGGCAACCGCTACGGTAATGTCGTCCTCATTGGATTTCGCTCCCCGTCGCCGGGCGTAATCCGCCAGATGTTCCGCCAGATTTGCGGCGCTTCCGTACTTCCAGGTCTCCAACTCCACTCCCATCCAATCAACGTCATCCCCGGCGGCGCCGTCGGACATCATCACCACCATGTCCCCTTGACTTAACACGGTTTGGCTTTGGTGAAAGGAGACCCCCTGCAAAATTCCCGCAGGCAGGGCTTCACCGGCGGCGCTTACCACCTTACCGTTTTGAAGGAGCAGGGTAGAGGGTGCGCCGGCTTTGTAAAAATCGGTGACGCCGCTGAATAGGTCGACCACCGTCACATCCACCGTAGCAAGGGATTCGTCGGTGGACTTATACAGCATGGCGGCGTTGACGATCTTCAGTGCGCTTTGGGGGTCAAATCCGGCTTTCATCAGTTGCGCCATCAAACCGGAAGCCATGGCGCCGTCCACCGCCGCTCTGCCCCCTTTTCCCATGCCATCGCTTACCATCATCACAAATCTGCCTCGCCCGTCATAAAATCCTTGATATGCGTCGCCGCACAGTTTGTTTTCTTTGTAGGAGTGTTGTGCTACCCCGAAGTCCACCGAATATACCGCCTTTTCCGAAAGGGTAAGCAACACCGTTTGGTCGGTTTCGGTGATGGCAGGTACTTCGAATTCCCGGTCGCAAAGTTCTCCAACCTTACGAAGCAGAAGGGTGCGGTTCACCGGTTTGTCCTGTTCACGGCGCAACCGGATCTCGGCAGTCAGCCGTTGGTACTTGTCCACCTGGCAACTGATGTCCAAGGGGATGAGTTCCATGGCAACCAAAGCCGAACGAATGCTGTCGGCGGCGGTGTAGTCGTATCGCCTGGCGGTTTCCAATTCCTCTCCCAGTCCCTTTAACATACCGGCAATGCCCTGAAACTGTTCGGCAATCACCCCTCGGATCTCCTCCAAACGGCGTTCGGCAGAATCCTTTGCGATAAAGTCAGAAAAATGCTGTGCCAAACCGTCCACCAGCCGTGGCAGATGGGTGCAGTGACGGTTTAGCGGTTGGGGGATATCCTCCGGTGACAGCACCCCGGTCTGGCGAAGGGCGGTTACCCCGTCCAGCAGGCAGGAAAGGGTCTTTCCCCGTGCCGATTCCCAGCAGTACATCCGCATCCCGCATCCCGTACAGCAGGTTTGCTCGGTTTTGACAAAAATTTGCTCAAAATCCGGGGCGTTCAGTTGTTTTAATTTTCCCGAAACCTCTTCCACCGTTTGGGAAACGTCCTCCACCGCTTCGGCGGCAAAATTCAACCGTAACACCATGCTGTTTCGCAGTCCTTCCACCATGGAATCCTGGGGCGCTGGGGAGAATAGCTTGGCAAAAAACTGCCCCACCTTGCCGGGCAACACCATGATCGCCACCGTTGCTACCAACACTTCGTATAAGTAACTCAGGGCAGAGGGGGTGTAGTTTGCCATCATCACCAACCCGTTGGTGATAATAAAGCCAACGCAACTCCCGATCTTACCCAGGGGTGCAAAAATGCCTCCGATCAAGCCACCCAATGCCAGTCCCAGAGCAATCTCCGGTCGGGCGGGTTGCGCCAGATATACCCCAAAGCCCACGGCAATGCCGGTAATGGCGCCGCCTGGTTCTTTGCCGTAACGGGCGGCATATAACACCACCCCTATACCCAATAGCCGTGCAGGGAGAAAATCCCCTAAGGAAAAGGACATAAACGCCGTAAGAAGCAAGGTGAGCGCTACTGCACCGGATGCGATCCGGTTCATGGAAAACACCGGCCGTTCCAGGGAAAGAGCGTGAAAAAATTCATAAAAGAAATAGCCGGCACCGGCGGTTAAAAAACTTTCCCCCACAATGGCAGCAATGGAGGGGTTGTGTTCTCCTGCCAATGCCAGTACGGCGAAGATCGCCCCCAAACTTCCCCCTGCCGCCAGAGCAGAAAAGCCGGGACGCAGGGTGGGGGAAAGCATACCCCGTATCAGCCAACATAGCAATGCGGCAAGGGCGGTTGCTCCCATGGCGCCGATGTTGCTTTCACCCCCGGCGGGCAGCAGATAGCCAAGCAGAGCCCCAACCGCCGCCGAAAAGGTGAATTCCCCCGGTACACCGGCAGTAAACGCCACGCCAAGGGGAGCGTAGTTGCCAAACAGATGGGTACGGGCGGTGAAAAATCCCAACCCAAAACTCAATAACTGCAGCCACAAAACCTTGCCCGTGGCGATAACGTCGGTTTTTACTTGATTTCGTTTATATAACATAGTGTGAGACCTCCCGAAGATGTGCTTGTCCTCATTATACCAAGGAAGGGGTACGAGGTTTGTCAAAAGCGGTCGAAGGATCGGGCGGATTTTTGAGAAATGTATAAATTGGATTTGGTTTGTTACACTAATGATATTCTTATGTCAGTCCCGTCTTTGGGATAGAAAGGGTGTAGATCATGGAATATCTTTGGGCGTTTTTGGTGGGTGGTTGCTTTTGTGTGATTGGGCAGTTGCTTATTGATCTGACCAAGCTCACGCCTGCCCGGATCTTGGTGGGGTATGTGGTGAGCGGGGTGGCTCTCACCGGCATGGGACTGTATCAGTCCTTGGTAGACCTT
>CAYLYC010000105.1:0-5015 GCA_964387715.1 uncultured Eubacteriales bacterium
GTTGTAGCATGGGCAGATGGTTGGTGACCAAATACACCAAACAATCGAATACCCCGGCAACGATAATGGCACAGTACATTCCGATCTTCCCGCAAATGCCGTTTCGTGCCACCTGGGAACTCCATTTACCTTGCTTAAAGGCAACCGCAGAGCCGGTTATCCAATCGGCGGAAGAGCACAGTACCAAAATCAATAACAACCAGCCGCACCATCCGAAAAGCCCGGAAAGGAATGCTAAAGGTGCTGTGATCAGCCATTTTAAGGTTTGCCACTTCATTTGGTGCTCACCGCCCTTTTCAGGATCTGGGCAGCATCCACCGCGTTGACCTTTCCGTCTGCGTTCATATCACCGGCCGCTTTTTGTTCATCGTCCAGTACCTGTTTTCCAACAGCAGAGCGGAGAACGGCCAAGGCGTCGTTTGCGTTCACTGCACCGTCACGGTTCACATCGCCGTAGGAAATGGCAAGTGCGGCATGGGTCTTTTCTCCCACGATGCCGTCCACAGTCAGTTTTCTTGCAGATTGAAATGCCCGAACGGCTTCCTTGGTTTTTGTTCCAAAAATGCCGTCTTCATCCAGCGGCGCATAGGATAACGCCAAACTGATGGCCACTTGATTCAACCGTTTTTGCAAAGCGGTTACTGCCGATCCGGTATCCCCAACGGAAAGGGTCGGGGGAACAACGGTTACCGTAATGGTCTCTCCTTTTAACGTGGCGGCAACGTCCTTGCGGAACTGATCCATGGAATAGCCAAAATTACTCCACCAGTGCTCCGGGTCGCCGTGGTTACTGGCAATGGAACGCTTGTAACCCTCCTTGTGACTGCAAATCGCATCTGCCGTCAAGTTGTATTTCTGACAAAGATAGGCGGCAAGTGCCACGCCTTGCCGGTAGCAGTCGCAAAAGTAGTCACTGTCGGTCTTCCAGTTGGTCGGTTCGCACAGTTCAAAAGAAATATGGGTGTTGTTACCACTGGCGCCGCAATGCCAGGCACGGTAATTCCAGGGAAGGTGCTGACAAACGTTTTGGTCATCCACAAAGCAATGAACCGCCACATCCAATCCGCTCTTGTTCCACCGGCTGAACCAATCCTTTGCCATGACCCCCGGCGTTGCGGTGGAATGAACCATGATGCCCTTGGGGGTAATGGTTTTTCCTTGTTTGTAGCAATCGTTTTTCGTGATAAATTGTTGAATGATATTCAAAATAATCCTCCGTTCATATTGGGTACATGCTTACAGGGTATAAGAAAAAGACGTGGTGGGCCAACCGTTGTAGGTCATGGGAAATGCACCGTGCAACGTGTTGCCGTTCAGGTACAGATTACCGTCGCTTGTAATGGAAAAATAGACGTGCCCATCAATGGCGTTGGCGGTGTGGATCACCAGTCCCTCATCGTTGGTGGCGTACAGGGGGCGGAATGCTTCCGGCATTTGGTACAGCCAGGTGGTATCCTCCACATCGGAGGACGCATACCCGGAAAATCGCACCGTCACCGTGTCACCGCAACGTTTGTAGTGCATGGTCAGGGGTTGGGAACTGTCCGCCAGATCGGTTAGCGGTACGCTGTGCCAGGGTTGACCGCAATGCTGTGGGACGTTAAGAATACGGAAATGCTCTATGCAGTAGTTATCGCTGTTATAATCGATATACAGCATCACCGGTTGTCCCGCATATATGATCTTGTTTTCCAAATTCTCAACGCCGGTCCATTCCGTTCCGTTAAAGTATTGAACCGGACAGGAATAAGGACCGTACCATTTGGTGCCATCCAAAGGAATGTCGTTGGCTGCCATGGCCACCACCAGTTTTCCGTTCAGGTATCGGTTCAAATTAGCCACAGAAAGTTGCAGCATGGAAAGGGTCTCCTCGTTTTTATTGGCTGTAATGGTAATGGGTTCATCATCAAACGCCGGGGGATTCAGATAAATGGGGCGGTTGTAACCGTCAATATAGATCGCCATGATACGTCCGGGAATGATACAGCCGACGGGCAGATCTGAGGATAAATACTTGCCGTCAAAGCAATAGATGGCTTGGGGCGTATTCTCTCCGGTGGTATAAAAGTATACGTTGTTCGCCGTGTTGGATTGTGCGGGATTTACAAACAACAAATTCCCGGCCAGTTCTGCGGTCGTTCGGTCGTCCTCAATGGTAACCCCATCCTTTGTCCCGGTCAGCGCTTGGTAAACGCTGTTGCTGAAACTGGATGAGATCACGTTATCCACCAACTGGATGCCTTTTCCGGCAGTCAGTTTTTCTTGCAGAATCTCAAAATCGGGGGAAACCACGTCGTTGGCCACGTTGATCCCGTCTGCGCCTTTCAAATTGGCAGTTCCGTTTACACCCGGTTGGCCTCGGGGAATGGAAAAGTACAGGGTGTAAGCATGACCGGCTTTTGCCATGGTGACCATTGCCTCGTCGGTGCTGTCACCGGTTTCCACTGTGCCGATGTTGATGGCAAAATCCCGTGTAAAACTCTCCAATTCCTCCAGATCGGCAATTAAGCGGTGGGTTAACATGGTGTCGGCTTCACTTGCCGTATCCGAGAGTGCCGTACCAAAGATCAGAGGGACGGCATCGGATTTAAACAGCATTTGGATCTCACCGTCTGCTGTTTTGTAGCCGCACAGTTGACAAAACACGGTGGTTCCCAAATTGGTCACCTCGGAAGGCAAGGTGTAGTGAACGGCATTTTCCTCTGCAAAAAGTTGCTGTGTGATCTTACTGCCTTGCTCACCGGCAAACAATAACCGGTAGTATTGCACCTCCTCTATGGGGGATGCCATATCCACCGTCAGCAGGGTTGCCATGTGCTCCCCGCTCACGCCGGAGTAACCGGAGGTCTGCACGTGACCGTTCCGGTCCATGGTTAGGATGATTTCTTTCAAAGTAATTCCTCCTGAAAAAAAGTATTTGGTGGGCAAACCAATCATCCTGCCGTATCGCCGGTCGGTTGCATCATTCGGTGCAACAAATAATCGTTGAAATTGGAATGAATTTGTTGTATAATACAATATAGATAGAAACAAAGGAGAAGCGTATGGATATTTTTTGTGAACAGATCGTTAAAAAGAAAAAAACCACCTTCGAAAAACTGACGGTGGCTTTGATATGGTTGGGCGGTTGGCTCATTAGTATGATGCTGATCTTTTTTGGCATGACCCAATTGGGCGGACGGCTTTTCCCCATGTCCCTATTGGCCGCCGGTTTTGTGGTATACGGTGTATTCAAATTATCCGGTCGCTTGAATTTGGAATACGAATATTCGGTTACCAACGGCGTGTTGGATATTGACAAGATCATCAACCGTAGCAGTCGGAAACGGTTGGTTTCGGCAGACGTTGCAACCTTCGACCGTTTTGAGCTCTTCGATGCAGACCGTCCGGAATACGATGCCAAACGGTATGACCAGACGGTGGTTGCGGTTGCTGACCCCATGGGGCAGGATGCCATTTATGCCGCCACCTTCCGCCATCCGGCAAAGGGCAAGGTGCTGATTGTGTTTCAACCCGGCGAAAAGGTGCTGAAAAACGTGATGGGCGCATTGCCCCGTCATATGCAGACCCGTCGATAGGAGTTTTCTCAATGGAGATCTATACGGTAGAGCAAATGAAAACCGCAGAAAAGACAGCCGACCAATCGGGGCTGTCTTATTTGCGTATGATGGAAAATGCCGGTTGTGGGGTTGCCAATTTTATTGCCGGGCATATCAAGGCGGATAAAAGCCGGTTGATCACCTTTCTTGTAGGAACAGGGAATAACGGGGGTGACGGATACGTTGCCGCCCGAAAATTACAGGAAAAAGGGTATCGAACCTGCGTTGTTTTGTTGCAGGGGGAACCCACCTCCCAATGTGCCATTGCCATGGCAGACCGGCTCTCGGGAACGGGCGTTACGGTGGCGAACGCCGCAACCCAAAGCGGCTTTGTCCGTCAATTGCTTACCGAAACCCAGTTGTTTGTGGATTGTGTTTACGGAACCGGTTTTCACGGTCAGCTTCCTTCCGGTGTGCGGGAATGGTTCCGTCAAGTTGCCCGTACCGGTATGCCGGTGGTTGGGGTCGACGTGCCTTCCGGTGTTTGCGCCGATACCGGAGAAGTGGCAGAGGATACGCTTGTGTGTCAAGCGACCATTGCATTTCACGGCTATAAATACGGCCATGTTTTATATCCGGGCAGAAATTATTGCGGAACGGTTGTGGTTGCGGATATTGGCATTGCGCCTCAAAGTGCTCCAAAGACACCTTTCGTAATTGAAAAAGCCCAGGTGAAAACCTGGATCAAACGCAAGAGCGGCGATACCCATAAAGGAACGTTCGGAAAAGCCGGCTTACTGGTTGGCAGTAAGGGGATGTCCGGTGCCGCCGCCTTGTCTGCCCGTGCCTGTCTGCGTTGCGGCGTAGGGTTATGTGTACCCATCGTCCCGGAATGTATTTATCCTATGGTGTCTGCCGCAGCGCCGGAAGCGGTATACCGGGTGTATGACCAAGCCGCTTCGGCAGGGCAGGTGGCGCAAAGCTGTATGGATAGCAACGCCTTGCTTGTGGGTTGCGGCTTATCGGTGAATTCCTTTTCCAAAGCAGTTTGCCGTGAATTGGTTTTATCCTACCCCGGTCCTTTGGTTTTGGATGCAGATGGCATAAATTCCCTGGTGGGACATATAGATGTGTTAAAGCGCAGAGAAGGCGTAACACTTCTGACACCCCATCCGGGAGAAATGGCTGGTTTGTTGCGGTGTGATGTTGCCAAAGTTCAGGCCAATCGGCTTGAAACCGCCCGTGAGTTTGCCCGTGAAACCGGCGCCATCACCGTTCTTAAGGGCGCATCTACCGTGATCGCCTCTCCTGACGGCCGGGTGGCTGTATCCCTAACCGGTAACAGCGGTTTGTCCAAAGGGGGCAGCGGAGACGTGTTGGCAGGGATGATGGTATCCTTGTTGGCACAAGGCGTCCCCGGGTTTGAAAGTGCCTGTGCCGCAGTTTGGTTGCATGGAAAAGCAGGCGACCTTGCCG
>CAYLYC010000106.1:0-4971 GCA_964387715.1 uncultured Eubacteriales bacterium
CAAATTTTACCAATTCCACCTTGTTGAATTGGTGCTGACGGATCAGCCCTCTGGTATCCCGACCGGCAGAACCGGCCTCGCCCCGGAAACAGGCGGAATAGGCGCAATATTTCACCGGCAGTTGACTGCCGTCCATAATTTCGTCCCGATGAATGTTGGTTACAGGCACTTCAGCGGTGGGAATCAGGAAATAATCGGTATTTTCCACCTTAAAGGCATCTTCCTCAAATTTAGGAAGCTGACCGGTGCCGGTCATAGATGCCCGATTGACCATAAAGGGAGGCAGAATTTCGGTGTAGCCGTTTTGGGTGTGGGTATCCAGATAATAGTTGATGACCGCCCGTTCCAGCCGAGCGCCCAAGCCACGGTAAAAATGGAATCGTGCGCCGGTAACTTTGCCGGCGGTTTCAGGGTCTAAAATACCAAGATCTGCGCCGATATCCCAGTGGGCTTTGGCTTCAAAACCAAATTCACGGGGTTCTCCCCAACGGCGAACCTCCACGTTGTCGCTGTCATCTTTCCCGTCAGGAATATCCGGATTGGGGGTGTTGGGAATGGTGAGCAGCAAATACCGTTGCCGTTCTTCCAAGCCGGACAATTTGGCGTTGCTTTCCTTCACCTGCTCCGACAGCCGTTTCATTTCTTCCATAATGGGGGCTACGTCTTCCCCGTTTTTCTTCATCATGGGAATTTTTTTGGATGCCGCATTTTGTTGGGCTTTCATTTGATCTGCGGCGGTAGAAATTTCCCGTCGTTGTTCGTCGATTGCCAACAATTCGTCGATCACCCCGTCATAATCTGCATTTCTGCGGCGAAGTGCATCTTTGATCTCCTGCGGATTGTTTCGAATTCGTTTAATATCTAACATTGTAACGTCCCCTTACTGTTCCTTAAATTGTTTTGCGATATGTTGTAGATCATCCTGATTATAAAAAGCAATTTCCAACGTGCCTTTGCCGCCTTTGGAACGAACCTTCACCGGTCTGCCCAACAGTTGGGTCAAAGACAATTCCACTTCCCGGTAAAATCCGGCTGCCGCTTCCGGCGATTTGGCTTTTTTCCCTCCGCCGGGCTCATCTGCCTTTTTGGCAAGTCGTTCGATTTCACGCACCGTGGCGCCAAAACTTGCCACACGAGCGGCTTTGGCTTGTTCCTCCGGGTCTTTAAAAGCCAATAACGCTCTGCCGTGACCGGCAGAGATTTTGCCGGAACGCACCATTTGAGCAATATCCTCCGGCAAACCCAACAGCCGAACAGCGTTGGCGATCGCCGACCGGGAACGCCCCACCTTTTCTGAGACTTGATCCTGGGTCAAATGGAAATCTTCCATCAAACTTTTATAACCCGCAGCTTCTTCAATGGGATTCAGATCCTCCCGCTGCAGATTTTCCACCAATGCAATTTCTGCGGTTTCCTCGTCGGTCAGTTCCCGAACCACCACCGGCACTTCGGTAAGCCCGGCAATGCGGGAAGCCCGCCAACGGCGTTCACCGGCAACCAGTTGATACCCCCGATCCAACGGGCGCACCACCAGGGGTTGTAACAACCCGTATTGGCGAATACTTTCTGCCAGATCATCTAACGCATCCTGGTCAAAATCCTTACGGGGCTGGTCTTTGTTGGGTTCAATATCGGTGATGCGCACCGAAACCGGTGTGATCTCCTGGGTTTGGTTTTCCCCAAACAGCATATCCAGACCTTTCCCCAAACCGCCTTTTTTTGCCATGGACGTCACCTTCTTTTCTTATTGTTTTTCAAAATTTCCTTGGCAAGGTCCACATACGCCTTACTGCCTTTGGAAGATTTATCATAATACAAAACCGGCATCCCGAAACTGGGGGCTTCGGACAGACGTACCGCTCTCGGAATGGGTGTGGCGAACACTTTACCGGGGAAAAACTTCTTCACTTCCCCCACCACCTGCCGGGTCAAATTCAACCGATTGTCATACATCGTAAGCAAAACCCCTTCCAATTCCAGGGTCTCATTATATAACCGCTTGATCTGCCGCACCGACGCCATCAACTGGGACAACCCCTCCAGGGCGTAATACTCGCACTGAATGGGCACCAACAAGGTATCTGCCGCACAAAGGCAGTTAATGGTGATCAGCCCCAAGGAAGGTGGGCAATCGATGAGGATATAGTCATAATCCTGCTTTACCAAAGCAAGTGCCAACCGCAATCGGGCGGTGCGTTTGTCCATTTCGGACAGTTCCAACTCTGCCGCCGCCAGATCCATGCTGGAGGGCATGACCCATACGTTCTTATAAGGGGTCTCCACAATGGCTTCGCCGGGAGAAACCATTCCCAAAATCACCTGATAGGAGGAGGCAGAAACCGAGCGTTTGTCAATACCGTAGCCGCTGGTGGTGTTGCCCTGGGGGTCGGCGTCAACCAACAAGACCCGTTTTCCCTGGTCGCCTAACGTTGCCGCCAAATTCACCGCCGTGGTGGTTTTTCCCACGCCGCCCTTTTGGTTGGCAATGGCTATGGTTTTGCTCATAAAATTCCCTCCTGTCTTTGGATTGGATTTTAGTATACCACACCCCGTGGCAAAAATAAAGAGGAAATTACAAAATGTTTCACGTGAAACAATTTTTGTTTTTTCCGATTGCTTTCTTCTTTCAAATCGCAAATCCCCTCTTGTGTGCCAACCGGTTTCGTGGTACAATATGTTTATCAATGTTTCACGTGAAACAATTTGGGAGAATGTATGATGAAACACTACGATTGCTTCATTGTTGGCGGCGGTGCGGCCGGTATGGTTGCCGCCATAACCGCCATGCAAGAAAATCCCGGTTTGACCGTTGCCATTGGAGAACGGGAGGGTCGGGTAGGCAAAAAACTGCTGGTCACCGGAAACGGCCGGTGCAACCTTACCAACCTGACGCCGCTGGACGGCAGATATTATGGAGACACCCGCTTTGCACAATGCTGCTTTGAAAAAGTCCGGGTGGCGGATACCCTTGCCTTTTTTGCCCGGCACGGTATTCCGTGTGTGGAGGGTGAGGACGGCAAATGCTATCCCCGTTCTCTCCAGGCCAATTCGGTGGTTGACCAACTTCGTTTTGCCGCAATCGAAGCAGGGGTTGTTATCATCACCGATTGTACCGTCTCTCAAATTCAAAAGAACAAAACCTTCCGGATCTCCACCAACAAAGGGGATTTTTCTGCCAACCGTGTGCTGATTGCTACCGGCGGTAAATCGGGAATTGGCAAATACGACGGCCCCACCGGCTACGATCTGCTGACCCGTTTCGGCCATTCTGTGACCAAGTTATCTCCTGGCATTGTACAACTCACCACCGAAAAAGAACCCATCAAAGCCCTTACCGGTATTAAGGTAGAGGGTACGGTGACATTACAATCCGGCGACCAGACCCGGGTAGAGCAAGGGGAGATTTTGTTTACCGAATATGGAATTTCCGGTCCTCCGGTGTTGCAGGTTTCCTCTCTGGTTGGGCAGTCCGGCAAAGCAACGGTTACCTTAAATCTGTTACCCACCCTTTCTTTTGATGAGATCCTTCAGGAAGTTCAGTTCCGCTGTCAACGGTTTGCTCACCGTTCCTGCGAGGATCTGCTCACTGGATTTATGAACAAACGGGTGGGACAAACTGTGATCAAACGAGCCGGTATTGAAAAACTCAGTCGGTTGTGCGGCAGTTTGACTCCGGCAGAGCAAAAAGCCATTGTTTCTATGATCCGCCGTTTTCCCCTCACCGTCACCGGAACCAAAGGGTTTGCCAACGCCCAGGTTACTGTGGGCGGTATCAAAACCAAGGATTTTTCTGCAAAAACCATGGAATCCAACCTGGTTCCCGGTCTTTTTGCCGCCGGCGAAGTGTTGAACGTTACCGGTGATTGCGGCGGGTTTAATCTGCAATGGGCATGGACCTCCGGCATTTTGGCCGGAAAAGCCATGGCAAAAGGAGAGGCGCTATGATTCAACTAAGCAACGTAACCCTTTCTCCCGATACCGATTTTCAAAATTTAGTTGCCATTGTTGCCCGTTTAACCGGCTTTCCTCAAAAAGTGATCGGACCATGCCGATTACTCAAACGATCGGTAGACGCCCGTAAAAAACCGGACGTGGTATTCAATTGCACCATCGGTTTTACCATGCAGCAACCGGAAGCCAAATGGGTAAAGCGCTCCCATTGGAAGCATACCGCATTGGTGTCAGCGCCCGGTTCGGTGTTGACCGTTGCACAGGTTCAAAAGCCCATCCTTCCCCCTGTGGTGGTGGGTAGCGGACCTACCGGGTTATTTGCCGCCCTGATTTTGGCAAAGGCCGGATGCTGTCCCATTTTACTGGAACGGGGCGAAGCGGTTGAACAACGCACCCAAACGGTGGACAAATTTTGGCGCACCGGCATACTAAACCCGGAAAGCAACGTACAGTTTGGCGAAGGGGGCGCCGGTACTTTTTCTGACGGTAAACTCAACACCGGCACAAAAGATCCTCGCAACCGCTTTGTGCTGGAAACCTTTGTGGAACACGGCGCACCGGAAGAGATCCTCTTTGAAGCCAAACCCCACGTGGGCACCGACCGCCTGGTAGCGGTGGTAAGATCCATGCGGAACAAGATTCGTTCCCTGGGGGGACAGGTTCTGTTCTCCCATCGATTGGTTGACATAACAACAAAACAAGGATCTGTACGATCCATCACCGTTATGACGCCGGATGGGGAAACAACCATTCCTTGTACCCAATTGGTTTTAGCTCTGGGACATTCTGCCAGAGATACGATGGAAATGTTGTATCAAAAGGGACTTGCCATGGAGCAAAAGCCCTTTTCGTTGGGGGTTCGCATTGAACATCCCCAGGAAATGATCAACCGCTCCCAATACGCAGAACGCTGGTCGGTTCCTCCCCTTCCTGCGGCAGAGTATAAATTAAGCACCCATCTGCCCAACGGCAGAGGGGTCTACACCTTTTGTATGTGTCCCGGCGGCGTGGTAATCGCGT
>CAYLYC010000107.1:0-4849 GCA_964387715.1 uncultured Eubacteriales bacterium
AATAATATTTTAAATAGTTTTCAATCAAATTATAGCAGTCATCACAGAACAATGATTCCCACGACATCGCATCGGATGCATTGAATGCACTGTTGAGTGTGCTGTGTTTTTTGTCATAGGACATGACACAATTGCCATGATCTGAATCCGGTGTTGCTCCATACGTTTTTGTGGCACCCAAACAATGGGCGATTTCATGCAAAGCAGTTAGCGAATTTATATAAGCACTGTTGCTGCTATGATAAACCCCTGCTACGCGTCCAGTCAACCGTGCCAAGCCAGCAATCGTACCATATCCATGGGTGACAATTCCATCTTCATCGTGATCCCAGACATGACAGGGTTGGTAACCGGATACCAATAAATGGATATTATTTAGATCTGCCGATGTTTTTTGGTCAACCATATAATCCAGTCCCGCCGAAGCGCTTCGGTGATGTTCGTTGGTACCGTTATAACACTGGGTATTGGTGGCACAATTACAGGCATCACCATCCAATGAGCCGTCTGCTGTTTCATCAATAATATCAGCGGCACCTATCGCGGCAATTAACTGAGCATGGGTAGGATTGGCGGTGTTTACATAACACAAATCCTCTCTGGAAACCCGCAGTTCCGGCTCAACCATCGTTACGTTAATATCAAACAACGTGGTTATGATGGCATCAATTTGTGTTTGATATGTAATCAAGTCGGCAATCGTTGCAGAATCGTTGCTACCGTCCCGATATCGATACCCATAATTATAAAAATATTCAATCGTGATCTCACGGGGTTCAAATTTCCAGATGGCGTTGCCGATATCTCGACAAAGTTCTCCTTCTTTGCCAAGCAGTCTGGTTGGATCGTCATAGTTCACCAAATAGTATCCTGCGTTTCCTGCTGGCACAATATACCAAAAAGCGGAATATCCGCTGATTTGAGATGAGTACGCAGTGTTCCCGGCAGACGTCCTACATAAATATTGGTTATTCACCAAACTTCGTACGGCAGCCAAACCACCACTACCGTAAGACAGTGTAAAATTCGCACTGTAATTGGTGTTTCCGGAAGTATAACTGCCAACCACGCTGTTGCCAGGTTCATCGTAACTAATCAAATACTCATCTGTTCCTACGTTGTGTAGCCGATATACATCACCGTCAACAATAGGTGCTGTGGATGCTACAGAAATCGGTACAACGGAAGTTGTAGACCAAAAATTCTTTGGGGATGTAGAACAATATTGGGATATAGCCAACGAATCATTCGCATTGATGCGACCGTCATAATTCACATCGCCGGCAATTTGTTGAGTCTCGTTGAGTGTGATGTTGCCAACAGCGGCGTTAAGGGCTACCGAAGCATCGTTACTGTTTATCGTTCCATTTTGATCAACATCGCCCACATAAACAGCGGTTGAGGATAACACAAATTCATCATTTGTGTGAATGAGTTCCACTCCATCTGCATACGAACCGAGATCAACGTCGGTTGAAATAGCATTTACGGCTGACGAAAACGACAACGACGTCATAAATCCAAATCGAACAATAGAAGTGCCGCTTGCATCGGAACCCCCAGGAATATAAATTAATTGAACCTGATTATCTGTATCGTAATACGTATACGTGGAATCGTTTACAGAAGTGTCATAAAAACATAGGGTTACATCATCTGTGTAGTTAACAAAAAATGTCACGGAATTAACGTCGTCAACCGCAATATTAACCACAAACATAATGTGATTATATTGCGTAGACGTGCTACTTTCCGCCCCCGAAACCGGTAAAGGAAAGGCGACGCAACAATACAAAAGGAACAAACAGAGAATCGTAGATAATGATTTGCGAATTTTCTTGAGATAGAACCATTTCATGTCCTCACCTTCCATAGTATTTTTTTAACAAAGACCTTTGTTTATTTATATTATATACGGACTTCCATCTCTTGTCAATATATTTGACAGATTTTGTTGTCCGAATTTTTAATTTTGTTCAAATTGCACAAGTTACACTGAAAAGACCGCCTTGGGGACCTTCCGTAAGAAAGGTGCCCCAAGCCGGTCTTTTTGGTTTAATGGCTGGTGGGGATAAGCAACGGACCTGCGTGTACGGTGGAGTCGGTAAGTTGATTGGCAAAAAGGATGGCATCACAGGTGGTGTGATAACGACGGGCGATATCGAAGATCGCTTCACCTTCTCCGGCGTAATAAATCACCAATGGCGCCGGTGGGGCAGGCAGGGGCGAATCTTCATCTTCTGACAGTTCCACCAAGGGCTGATAGGGCAGAATATCGCAAATCGTACCGCAGATGGTCAGTGATGCCCGTACATCCATCGTATTTGCACCGGTAAGGGTATAGGTGAATTGATCCGGTTCTACCCGGGGCGTAACGGTCAGGTTGTGCCCCTCCGGCAAACGGTCGCTTTGCCAATCGTATTCCACGGTTTTTTCCATCAGTAGGGGTACGCCGTCGGTATCTTTGGCAAGAATGGAAAGGGATAGCACCCCGCTGACCGTTAGCATTCCCTCGTCCCGACTGGCACGGCTGGTGCAGTCGGTACACCAAAGGTCGATAACCGATTCCAAACTCCGATCCATTTCCAGTTGTTTTTTCTCGATGTGAGATTGGTGGATCCGGCAACATTCTTTTTGCAGATAGCCATCTTGCCGTTTGGTGTTTAATTGGCATTTGGTAGAAAAACAGTCGGTAATCACCGGCAATGTTATGGCTTTTATACCCTCCACCTGAATATGTATGGTGGCAGAAACCATAATGTTTCTGCATTCACCGTCCAGCCCGGTACGAGGACGCAGTTCCAAATGGCATACCCGGAAGGTGGGCGTACAACCGCAAGTTTCATCTGCGTCATCCAATTCCACCAGTTGGGTAAAGGGAATGGTACCGGTGATGCGGTCAAACCCGCCGTCGGTGGTTTGATAGAGCGCATACACTTCCAGGTCGCCTTTCACAACCACCTTGCCGGTAACCGGTTTACATTCTCCGTTGCATACCCGGGCTTTATACCGCAAAACGGTGCGCACGTTGCCGGCGGGTACTTGAATTTCGTCGGTAATGGAACAGTTCTTTTCTCCCACACCGGCCAGGGTAGTGATCTCCTTGGTATCGCAAAGCAACTGGATCGATGGGTCATTCACACCGGTAATGACCCCGCAGGATCGTACGCATTGGGATAAAAGGTGGATGTTCATGGCACCGTGCAATTCAACTTTTCGGTCATTGACCAATCGGCAGTTGCAGTATTCCGTTTTGCAGTGGATGTCAAAGGGAATATGCCCCTCCGGCAGTGGAACTTCGTGATATAGCGGCAAGGATTGATTGTAAAAACAAACGCCGCCATCATCGCTGATATAAATGACCGTAACGGTGATTTCACCCTCTAACACAGTATTATCCCCCTGCCTTTTGCTGGTGGCCACAGCACCGGCGGCGGTGCATTTCAGAATACGGGCTATGTTGGGATACGAATCGGGCAACAGCACCTCGCAGTCTATGGGATGCTCCAGTTGTTCCCATTTCCCCGGCTCTTTTATACAAATGGATTGTTTGTCTACCTTAATTTCCATACTTTCCCACTCCTTATTGTTTATGATACATTCTATGTAAGCCGTCGGGAAAATATGAACGATTCCCTGTAACCGTTCAGAACGTAAAAAAGGGATGCAAACAACGAAACGGTTACATCCCCTTAATTTGTAGTTTGATTAAAAACCGATAACGCCCATGTGCTCCAACAGGATCTTACACCCCATCAATATCAGGATAAGTCCGCCGGCGATTTGGGCTTTTTTCTTGTAGCGGTTCCCAAAAATGCTGCCGATCTTGATACCCACCGCCGAAAGAATGCAGGTGATAATACCAATGGAACCGATGGCAAACCAGATGTTGACATCCGGAAGAATCGCAAAACTTACCCCAACTGCCAAAGCATCAATACTGGTGGCAACTGCCATGAGAAACATGGTGCGCATACCGAAATCATCATCAGAGCAAGATTCCTCTTTGCCAAATGCTTCCTTCAACATATTGCCGCCAATGATGACCAGCAGACCAAAGGCGATCCAATGGTCAAACCGTTCAATATACTTGCCAAAGGCAGAACCCAACAAATAACCAAGCAAGGGCATGAGTGCCTGAAATCCGCCAAACCAAACCCCGGCAATCATCATGTGACGGGCTTTGGTTTTACCGGTGGCAAGTCCTTTGCAAATGGATACCGCAAAGGCATCCATGGAAAGTCCAACGGCAATGATCAATAATTCTGTAAAACTCATGGTGGAAAAACTCCTCTCGTTGAGCGATTATACCAAACGACTGTTAATTCTATGCGTAAAAGAAAGGTGCCTTGCAAAAACAAGACACCTTTTGTATGCCACGGTACGAAACCGTGGCATAATGTAACGATCAATTATTTTGCTTCGGGATATTCGTTGCAAAGCAGGTACAGAGGAGCTTCGTCTTCTTCGATTTCGGGGAAACGACCCACGGAAGGATAGAAACGAACAGCATCGGAGGTATCTGCATCAGCGATAGCGCCAACATAAGGAGTGCGGTCAACCGGTTCAAAGAAACGGTTGTCTTTGGAGTCGTCGTTGCATTGGCTTACTTCGCCAACCAATACGGTGCCGCAACCTTCTTCACCCCAGAAGGAGTGATACAGTTTTTTGGTGTTGGTCATGCTCATGCCGGGAGTCAAACGAACAACAGTACCGGCAGGAACGGTGTAATGACGGCCGTCAACTTGGATCTCAACATCGTCCATAGACAAGTTGTCATTTTCGTCAGCGCCGTATACTTTGATCATCAGGTTACCGCCGCCACGGTTGATGATATCTTCTTGTTTAT
>CAYLYC010000108.1:0-4835 GCA_964387715.1 uncultured Eubacteriales bacterium
CTTCGGACAGCTTCCCCTCAAGGGGAAGCCGATGCAGGATAGGCAATTTCGCAACAAAAAACCGTGGTATGCTCATTTGCATACCACGGTTCAATTATGTCAGATTATTCGCCAATGCCAAGGTAGAAATCTACTGCTTCGAATTTATCCAATTTATCAACAGCGTATTTCAGGATATCCAAGGCGTCACCAGCGTCGATTTTGGCGTCAACGTTAACGTCAGCATAGAACATCTGGTCATCGTTGAATTCTTCCTTACCAACTGCGTATTTCAGAACCATCAAGGCGTCGCCGGCGTTGGCAGAGCCGTCCATGTTGATATCACCCATGTAGGTGGTAATTTCCAGTGCGTAAACGGCAGCAGCAACTTCCCAGAATTTGTTGTATTCTTCTTCGGTCAGTTCTTCCCATTCGGCTTCGGTCAATTCCCAAAGCAAAGCTTCGATCTCGTCAAGGGTTGCTCTGTCTTCCAGGGTGGGATTTTCAGGCAAACCGGCGATCAGGGCTTTGACTTTTTCAAGATTGTTGGTGGGTTCATCGGGATCAGCCAAGGAAATGCCCAGGGTTGCACAAGCGGTGGCCAATTTATCATAGTTGTTGGCTTGAACGTAACCTTTTTGGGTGTCGGTCAAGTCAAGGTATGCATCTGCAGCGGCTTGTACGGTGGCACGGTTGGCTTCGGACACGGTTGCAGGCAGACCTTTGATGGTTTTCACCACAGCGGCGCCGGCAGCGTTACCAACAGAGTTGGTGTATTGAACGGATTTACTTGCCAAAACTTCTTCACTTTGGTTGAAGAAGGGGTTGGTGTCATAGTTATAGAAAACGACGGGAGCTTGAGCATAGTCCATCCACCAGGCGTTACCCATTGCCAAAGCATAAGCGGTTTCAAAGGAATTAGCGGCGTTGTTTACGGCAACGTTGATAGCGAAAGCGCCGGAATCATCGTCATTGCGGGGGAAGCGAGCTTCCAGACCGTAACCGGAGGAAACGATTTCACCGGTATAGATGTTTTCACGGGGTTCGTTATCAAAGGTGAAGGGGCAAACGTTTTCGGTATCGTTGACGTAGGTACCAAAGTAAACGCCGTCATAACCGGGTTTTACGGTGTTGTAGTAGTCTTCAAAACGGGTCTTGAGTTTGGTTTCTTCAGCCAGATACCGCATTTGGATGTCGCCTTGCTCCGGATCGGGGGTGTTGGCATAGAAGCCGTCCACGATAGCGCCATCTAAACCGGAACCTTTTGCCGGACGTTCTGAACCGTCAGCAAAATGAGTTTGGCTGTTGGGGTCGGGATCGAACCAGATTTCGATACTGTCGCAGAAGCTGGCGTTAAGAGCCATGGTTACGTCATAACCGGAACCAATTTCTTCTACCAGGTCGTAAGACAGGATCTGATCGTCCCAAACTTTTACGTACACGTATACATAAGTGTCGTCATAGGCCAAATAAACAGCGGCAGAGGTTTCGGGGGAATCGTAGAAGTTTACGCCGTTACCGTTGTCAGGGTCTTTACCATAGGGATCCAATTCATAAAAATCATAGGTGTTATTGTCGTCATCAGCATATTGGTCAAGATCGGTGATGTACCAAATATCCAGGTTACCGTCAATAACAAAACCTTTTTCATCAGCTTGTACGGTTGCTGTTACTGCAAACATAGTAACAAACATTGTTACAGCCAATACCATTGACAGAATGCGTTTCATAGTCATTTCTCCTTATTAAAAAATTCTGCTACATTGCGTCGCATAGTCATTATACCATCCCACAAGGCAAAATACAAGTGTTATATTACAATGTTTTATAAATTTTGTTTGTTTTTTATAAATTCTGCAAAAAAACGGTGATAGCCGAAGCTATCACCGTTATGTTTTGGGTTATCTTCTATTAATACAGAGGACCATAGAAGTCGTCGCATTCTTTTTGAGCAGAGGACTTGATTTGAGCCATAACCTTGGAGGGAGATTTGGAAGCGGAGGTTACGGAGGTGTCAACTGCGGAAGAAGTGCTGGTGGAGAAGCAACCGGAAGAATATTCGGCGCTCATGTTGTTGATCAAGTATTTGTAGATGGATTGTGCAGTGCTGTCGAAGCCGTTGCGAGCCATATTGGTAAGTTGGATGTTGGTCAATTTACCGGCTACGTTGGCAACACCATTGAGCCAGTTACCGATTTCATCCAATTTATCTTCATTGGTTTTGGGAACAACGAACAGTGCGCTGTCGTAAACACCGTTTTTGTAGGTGCTTTGGTCGGGACCCATAGGCATCAGAACGAAGCCCAAGGAGAAGTTGGCTTTAGCAGCGATGGTGTTTCCATATTGGAAGTAAGATACAAACATAGCAGCTTTACCGGCAGCGAATTGATCTACGCAATCGTTGATGGCGGCTTTGTACAACCAGGTTCTGTCGGTTTTGAACATGGTTTTGCACCATTCAAGTGCTTCAATACCGGATTCGTTGCACATGGTAGCTTCTACCTTGCCGCTCTTCATCAAAGCGGTACCGCCGGCGTTGGCAGTCAGAGCCATACCGATGATGTTGGTGTTGGAGGTGAAGCCGTAGATATCGGTAGCATTGTCACCATTGGTGTCAACGGTGCAAAGTTTTGCGATTGCTTGGAAGGTATCAAAGGTCCATTTCTTTTCGTTATACAGTTTAACGATGTCGTAGTTTGCGGCGTATTTTTTGACCAACTCTTTGTTGTAGATAACGCCCATGGGGTTAACCGATTTTGCGGCGAAGGTAACACCGTATGCTTTGCCACCGAAGGTAACCGATTCGGTTGCGGCACAGTTGTACAAAGATTTGTTCAAAGTGGTGGACTCGTAAATGTTAGCAGCGGCTTTTTTACGAGCGATGTTGCGGCACATTACCAAGGATACGTCGTAAACGTCGGCGGTGGATTTACCGGCCATAACGTCTTTTACGATGGTATCGGTTGCGCTGTCAGGAGCAATGTTGGTAACGGTGGTTTCAATACCGTTTTTGGATTTCATGGTGGCGAAGGTGGATTTCCATGCTTCACCGGTGGAATCGCTGGCGGTATAACTTGAGGACCAAACAGAGCACAAAGTGATCTTGGATTTTACGGTAGTGGTGTTAGAGGTTTTATTGTTCGTATCCGTTTTGGACTCATCTTTGGAATCATCCTTGTCAGTGGAAGGAACTTTTTTGTTGTTATCATCCACTTCTTTTTGTTCCTTTTGGATGGATTGAATTTCCTTTTCGGTGAGAACAGAAATGGTCAAAGTAACTTCAGCAGTATCTTCCCCATCCTTCACAACGTTCAGTACCATTTTGTCTGCAACTGCGGTTGCAGCGTCGGTAACTTCCTTACCCTCGGCGTCTACTACTTTCACAGTGTAGCCGTCCTTTGCGGTAACAACCTTCAGCAATGCTTCAACGGTGGTTTTTTCGGGCACAACCAGCACGATAGAACCGTCGTCTTCTGCTTTCAGGAAGATTTCTTCCTGATCTTCAGCGATTGCGTAAGGAGCATCTTCATCGACTTCTACAATAATGTCTTCTTGCAGTTCAACTGCGGGGGTATCTGTGGCAGTGGGGGTCTTGGTGGTGTCATCTTCTTTAGAGCAACCAGCAAAAACCGAGAAAGCCATCAAGAGCACCATGACAAGACACAGAATTCTTGAAATATTGGTTTTCATACATACATCTCCTTTATAATGTTTATTTACAATTGTCAAAGACAATGCAAATCCAATGGGCTAAGAGGGGGCATAAACATTATACCACACCCCAGCGTCGATTGCAAGTGGAACTGTTAACCAACAATACCACTTTGGGAAATTCCCTGTACAAAGAATTTTTGGCCGAACAGATAGACGATCGCCAAGGGCAGAACCACCAGCAGAATACCGGTGCCCACCATTGCCTGGATCAGGTTACCGGTGTAATAACTGTTGCCTTTGATTTCTTTGATCTGGCTCAATTTCAGGGACAGCACACTGATCAGTTCGCTCCGTTGCAGGAACAAAGCGGAATAATAGTTGTCGGTCCATTGCCAGGAGAAAGAGAACAGCACGATGGTAACCATCATGGGAACGGCGTTGGGGAGCATCAAGCGGAAGAACACCCCAAAGTGACTGGAACCGTCGATCATACCGGCTTCTTCAATTTCGGTAGGCAGACCACGGAAGAACTGACGCAGCATATAGATATACAGCGAGTTCTTAAAGCCAATGGCGGTTACCGAAAGAATAACGAAGGGCCACATACCGTTGGTGATGTCGATGGTAGAACCGGTGATCAAGGTGGGGATTCCCAGGAAGTTGAAGAAGGTAAATTTCATGTACAAAGAGGTCATGATTACCTGAGGGGGAATCAACAATACCATCAGCACGCCGGCGAACAGCAGGCCTCTGCCGGGGAATTTAAACCGGGCAAAGCCGTATGCTACCGTGGTGCAGCTCAAGGTTTGCAGGGTAGAACAAACAACGCACAAAGCGGCGGTTGTTGCCAAGGTCTTCCAGTAGTCCATGTGGCCAATGGTAAGTACCAGGGTGTTCAAACTCCAGTCCTTGGGAACGTACCGAACGGTACTGTCTGCCAAGTCCTCGTAACTTAAGAACATAGTACAAATTTTTTCAATAAACGGAAATAGAATCAAAAATACGATACCAATCAGGATGATATGACAGAAAACGTTACCCAGACGCTCAACGGCATGGGATTTTTTGAAGGCACGTTTCATCTTGCCCGGTTTATTTTGAAGGGCAGTTTCATCCACTGGCAAGTTTTTGGTTGCTTCCATTGTTACACCTCCTATTTCCGACTACTTGTTTTCATAGAAAACAAACTTGTTGATGATGGG
>CAYLYC010000109.1:0-4780 GCA_964387715.1 uncultured Eubacteriales bacterium
GGATGCGGTTCGGCCATTGCCACCAGCTCCATTGCCACCGAAATGATTAAGGGCAAAACCATTTCCGAAGCCCTCACCCTTTCCAACAAAGCGGTGGTTGAGGCATTGGGCGGTCTGCCGGCTCACAAGATCCACTGTTCGGTTTTGGCAGAACAATCCATCAAAGCTGCCATTGCCGACTATTACACCCGCAAAGGAATTGACCCCACCCCCATTGTGGGCAAGATCTCCGAATGTGAACACTGCCACGACGGCGGTTGCTGTAACGAATAATGATGGGAGGAACTTTCCATGTCCGGACATTCCAAATGGAACAATATTAAACGCAAAAAAGAAAAGACCGATGCTCAAAAAGCAAAGATCTTTACCAAAATCGGCAGAGAAATGTCGATCATTGTACGGGAAGGCGGTCCCGACCCCAACAACAACGCCCGTCTGCGGGACTGTATTGCCAAAGCCAAAGCCAACAACGTTCCCAACGATAACATTGAACGCATCATCAAAAAAGCATCCGGTGAAGCCGGCGGCGCCGATTACGAAAGTTTGATTTACGAGGGTTACGGCCCTGCCGGTGTTGCGGTTATTGTAGAGACCCTGACCGACAACCGCAACCGTACTGCCGGGGATATGCGCCATTACTTTGATAAAAACGGCGGAAACCTGGGTCAATCCGGTTCGGTTATGTTTATGTTCAACCGGGTAGGTATGCTTCGCATTGAAGCCGAAGGGCTGGATGAAGACACCGTGATGGAAGATGCGCTGGAAGCCGGCGCTGAAGATTTTACCGCCACCGACGATTTGTTTGAAATCGCCACCGGTGCCAACGATCTGGGCACCGTGCGGGACGCTTTGGACGCAAAAGGATACAGTTTCGTATCGGCTGAAGTGGAATACATAGCTTCCACCGGCACTTCCCTGACCGACGAAGATTCCATTCAAAAGATGGAACGGCTGATCGATATGCTGGAAGAAAACGACGACGTACAAGCCGTTTGGCACAACTGGGATAATATGGGTGAATAATCCCCTTTATAATGAAAAGGTCTGTAAGAAACGCAATGGTTTTCTTACAGACCCTTCTTTTGTTAGGGGATAGGAAAAAATGGGTAGAATAAACAAACTGAGCAAAAACAAGGCAACGGCCTTGTTTTTGGTTACCCGAAGGCGTACTGTTGTACGTCGAGAGGCGAAGTTTGTTTATAGCATAAAACGTTAAAATTCTATTCCTTTTTCTGCTTTGGCACATTCATAGGTTGCATATAGGATCGTTCCTTCTTGTCAACCCCTTTATGAGTCCCGTTTTATGCGTTCTACGCTTTTTTTACATCCCCTTTTTTCATTTGATCGATACTACCGGTACCTCCGGCAAGGGCAGTTCTTCCATAAGCGCTTCGGTGGGCACCCGGCGATACAAATGCACAATCACTTGATCTTCGGCAAACACCACCCGTTTTACATTGTTGTTTTCTGCCAATGCTCTGCTATATCGGTGTTTTTGGTGCTGGGTTAAGGGCTGTTGCAAATGAATTTGTTTTTTTACCATGTTAAAACCACTGTCTACACTTGTCCACCGCTTGTTGAAACCATTCCACTGCCTTGAACTTTACTTCATATTTCTCTCCGTTTTCCACCAGGTCGGTTTGCCCGTTGGTTAACACATCCTCCAGGGTTTCTTCCTTTGCGGTCACATCGGTTGCGGCAGGGATGCAAAGTGGCGGAAACATCACGCACCACCAGTTTTCTCCCGACCCTTCTCCTATTATAACCCGAAGAGCGGTATAATTTCCGGCCGGCATGGTAATGGTATCATAAATACGGGTGTTAAAAAATGTCTGTTCCAGGGAACAGGTTACCGGCAGATCGCATCCGTTTTGTTGCAAGGTGTCTTCAGCCAACGCTTCCAGCCGGGGCAGATTTTCCTCCAACGCACCAAGGGCTTCCTCACTATTGGTTGCCATGGAAAGGAAGGAATTGCCATCGGTAAGCAAACGGTCACGCACTTTCAGTTTTAGTTCCTGGTCATGCTGACTGTCGGAGTTTGCCAAAATATGCAGCCGCACCACCTCCCTGCGAATGGCCCGGCATTGTTGCGCCAAAACCACGCTTTGGCATATCATTCCTGCCGCTACCAAAAAAACAGTCCATCGCAATACCATCCGTTTATTATGTTGTATCCATTGTTTCACAATAAAAACCTCCTATCCTGTTACCCATAGGATAGGAGGTTTTTGACCCACTTATTCAAAAATTTTATTCATCGGATCTGTCCTGTTTTTTCTTGGTGTCCATATCCAACAATTTTTTGGCATCCTCGTCCAGCACCGGTTTATACTCGGCAGGTTGTTCTTCCTCTTCTTTCTTTTTGGTACGAAGAACACCAACCAATACCAGAGCCACCACAACAACCAAAACAACCACCAGAATGATGGTCAGCAGACCGTTGTTGTCCGTGTCCGAACCGTTGCCGTCCGTGGTCAAGCCGGTGCTGTCGGTGGAGGAAACGGTTGCGGCTTCTTCCAACGCTTCATCCACTGCTTCAACCGGTTTGCCGGAAGCGGTCACCGCCGGATCCACCGTTTCGCTGGAAACGGCTTTGCCGGTTACGTTGACCGTGAATTTGGCGGTTTCGGTTTCAATGGGATTTCCGTCATAATCGCTGAAGGAGGTGGTGAAGAAATAAAAATCATGTTTTCCTTCCGATTGGGAATCCACCTGAAATTCCAAGGTGAACAAGGTACCGCCTTCGGTAATGGGATCCACCCCTGCCATAGAAAGGGCAAACTGACCGCCGTAGTTATCATTGGTTGCCCCTTGATGCTGACTCATCAGGTCAGAAGGGGTATATTCCAGAATCTTAAAGTCGTCGGTGTCAAACCCCACCCGAATATCTGCGGCACACATATTGGAACCCTTTTCCAACTGGAATGCAAGAACCAACGTAGAGCCGGGCGCACAGGTGGTATCACCCTCAATGGACAGCGTTACCCCATCCGCCGCAAAGGCCGTTGCGGCACCAACCGTCAGCATAGCAACCGCTATGAGCATTGCAAATAGTCGTTTCATCGTAATTCCTCCTTGGTTATTCATCCAATTTAAGAATGGCCATAAATGCTTCTTGGGGGACTTCCACAGAGCCCAAACTGCGCATCCGTTTTTTGCCTTCTTTTTGTTTTTCCAGCAGTTTCTTCTTCCGGGTAATGTCACCGCCGTAGCATTTCGCCAAAACGTCCTTCCGCATGGCTTTAACAGTCTCCCGGGCGATGACCTTGCCCCCTACCGCCACCTGTACCGGGATCTCAAACAGTTGACGGGGAATGTGTTCTTTCAGTTTTTCCGCAATGCGACGTGCCCGTTTATAGGCATTGTCGGCATGAACAATAAAGGAAAGCGCATCCACGATCTCCCCGTTGAGCAACACGTCCAGTTTCAACAATTTGGAAGCCATATACCGTTTGGGTTCGTAATCATAGGAGGCGTACCCACGGGTACGGGATTTCAGGGCGTCAAAAAAGTCATATACAATTTCATTCAACGGCATTTCGTAGTGAATATCCACCCGATTGGATGCGGGATACTGCATATCCATAAATATTCCACGCCGTTCCTGACAAAGATCCATAATAGCACCCACATAATCGCTGGGACTGTAAATATGCACGTCACACATGGGTTCTTCTGCCGATTGGATCATAGCAGGGTCAGGATAGTTGGTAGGATTATCAATTTCCACCAAAGAACCGTCCGACAGGGTGAATTTATACACCACGCTGGGGGCGGTGGTGATCAAGTCCAGATTATACTCCCGCTCCAACCGTTCCTGGATGATCTCCATGTGCAACAAACCTAAAAATCCGCAACGGAATCCAAATCCCAACGCCGCCGAGGTCTCCGCCTCAAACTGAAGGGCAGCATCATTCAGTTGCAGTTTTTCCAACGCTTCCCGAAGGTCGGTATACTGAGCGCCGTCTGCCGGGTACACCCCGCAGAACACCACCGGATTGACCGCCCGGTAACCTTCCAGGGGCTGGTCTGCCGGTGTTTCCGCCAAGGTGATGGTATCCCCCACCCGTGCTTCATTGACCGTTTTAATGGAAGCGGTGAAATATCCTACCTCACCGGCGTTCAAGGTCTTGCAGGGCATAAAGCTGGTTGCCCCTTTTCGTCCCAACTCCACCACCTGGAAGGTAGCGCCGGTAGCCATCATTTTGATCTGATCGCCCACCGAAATAGAGCCGGACTTCACCCGGAAATAGGTAACAACACCCTTGTAGGGGTCGTAATAAGAGTCAAAGATCAACGCTTTCAAGGGTTGGGTTACATCCCCCACCGGAGGAGGCACATCCTGTACCACCCGTTCCAGCACCTCTTTAATGTTGATGCCGTTTTTAGCAGAAATACGGGGAGCACTCATCCCCTCAATGCCGATAATATCCTCGATCTCACCCGCAACCCGTTCCGGCTCTGCGGCAGGCAGGTCGATTTTATTGATGACCGGCACGATCTCCAAACCGTGGTCCACCGCCAGGTAGGTGTTGGCAAGGGTTTGGGCTTCGATCCCTTGAGAGGCGTCCACCACCAGCACCGCCCCCTCACAAGCGGCAAGAGACCGGGATACTTCGTAGTTAAAGTCCACGTGACCGGGGGTGTCGATCAGGTTCAGTTCATAGGTCTGTCCGTCATCGGCTTTATAATACAAGGTAACGGCGTGGGCCTTAATGGTAATACCCCGCTCCCGTTCCAGATCCATACTGTCCAGAAGTTGGTCTTCCATATCCCGCAG
>CAYLYC010000110.1:0-4760 GCA_964387715.1 uncultured Eubacteriales bacterium
CCGTCGTTATTCAGCAATGCTTCCACATCAATGGAAGAGACCGACATTTTAGCGGTGGCAGCGACGGTTTTTTCCTCATCATCAAACGCCGCAACGCCTTTAACAGAGCCGTTGAGCAACGAACCCACCACGGAATAAGCCAGTTCGTCATCGTCGATTCCGCTGCATTCGACCGCCAATTCGTAGGAAAAACTACCGCTTTCCATGGTGCGTTCCATGGCTTTTGCCAATTTCCGCTGGGGAGAGGCAAAAACGGTGGTAGCCGCAAACACGATGCCGCCCACCAGCAACAGACAAATGACCGGAATGAGGGCAAACGCCCATTTGCGACCGGATTTTTTAACAGGTTCTTCCACCGGAACGGCAGGTTGTTCCCATACCGGTTGGACGGGTTGTTCAACCGCTACCGGAGTGGCAGGTTGTTCAACCGCTACCGGAGCGGCGGGTTGTTCCCATACCGGTTGGGCAGGTTGCTCAACGACTACCGGAGCAGCAGGTTGTTCAACGACCGGCTGGGCAGGTTGTTGGGTATTTACTGCTGTACCGCAACCGGGGCAAAAGGAAACGCCTTGGGGAAGTGCAGTACCGCAGGTAGCACAAAATTTTGCATTCATAATACATTCCTCCTTACAACGAGTATAACATAATCCAATACAAAGCACAAGATATTTTGATGATATAAATGCAAAAACCGCAGCCCAGACAGAACTGCGGTTTTGGTGGGAAAATTACCCATTGCAACGCCAGGGAAATGGAGAAAGCGGGAGAGAAATTTACAAAACAACAACAAATTTGAACACCCTGACCTCCCTACAATGGGAAAACGCCTGGGCAGAGGGAATGCTTATTCTTGCGTTTTAGCCACCCATTCATTCCAGCGAGGGTCGGCCTTGATTTCTTTTTCTACCTGGCTGTAATCCGGGTTGCACCACATGGGCCAGTCGTTCGGCAGATCCTTTGCAATCTTTCCCGACAAGCTTGTTTCATATTTTACAAAAGAAACAAGCGGGGCGGTAAGTTGGTGTTCCTTGCCATCGCAGATCGCTTCCAATGCTCTTGCATGCTTTAAACTTTCGTTCAGCGATACAAACGCATCGTCGTGATACCCACGTTCCCATTGAACTCTGGAAAGGTAGAGATATAGTTCAATAAGATCGCTGTGGTAGATCCCCATGTTTCCATCATCGCACAGTAAATAAAAGAGCGAGATTGCGCCTTTGATCTTTTCAATTGGCATATCACTATCAAAGTGATGCTTGTTGGTAATCAAACCGTAAACGAGTTGCTGTGCAAATTGACTTGCCGCCTTCAAAAGAAACTCTCCGATGTATTTTGCTTCTTCTTTCCCGTCCGAAGAAACCGAAAGCAACAGTTCTCGGCAATCCTTCAGTTCCGGCATCTTTTGTGCATAGGCAATTGCTTTTTCATTGTCCCCTACGTTTCTGTAAAGCACCACAAGAATATGAATTGCCTTCGTGACGGTTGCATTGTCGGTAGCGTTGTCAACAAGATACTCACAAATTTTTACAGATTCCGCCCAATACTCGTTGCTTTTGTGAGGGTCATAACAGTGCTGCATAAAGCCCTCATCATCGTAATAAAGCCATTCTTTATGACGCCGCCAGCCAGCTTCGGAAAGGGTGTCTGCAAGTGTAATGAGCAACCTTTCGTTTCGGGGAAATTCCGCCAATCCCTCCCGTAAAATGGCAAGACATTCATCTACCCACTCATCGTCACCACGGGCTTGAATCCCAAAGGAGTTGATTTGATTCACAATTGAATCGATCTTTCCTTCTCTGTCATTATGATATCCAAACAATTCGTCGATGGTGACGCCAAAATAATTCGCAATGGACGGAATCATTTCCATATCCGGATAACCGCTGCCTACTTCCCATCGCGAAACCGCCTGTGAAGTCACGCCGATGGCTTCGGCGAATGCTTCTTGTGTACGTCCGTCCCGACGGCGAAGTTCCCGTATTCTTTGTCCTAAATTCAGTTGCATAAAAGCACCTCCAAATTTCATTTCACCGGTGTAATTCTATTGTAGTACATATTTTTGAAAAAGCAATGATCAATCCATTGTTTCAAATCCAAGGATCCCTTGGATCGATACACGCAAAAGATATAACCGGAATTGTACGCACGGTGGTTATTTTGTTTTTTCAATGGTATCAAAAACCATCCAGGGGCAGGGCTCTATACCCTGCCCCTTTGCTTCTTACCCCCGTCACGGGGTTTATTCCCGTGGGTTGGGATTGTTATTTTTTTAACAATCACCCCTACTGGTATAAAGTCCATGAAAGAGCGGAGGAACCGACGTGTATCCAGTGTTTGATATCCCATCGGGTTTTTCTGATCATCGCCCTTTTTGCGGAAATGGGAAAAAGCGTTGAAAGAATATGCAGGATAACAAAAATGGCTACCGCATTTGCGATAGCCATTTCTTTGATTCAATTTACCGAACAGCGGCCAGCAATTCTTCCACGGTGGCGCCATCTTTGATGAGTTTATCATAAGCCAAGATGGTTTTACCGGCTTCGGAATCAGCGTCGATCTTGCAGATCTCGGCCAGAATTTCAGCGGCAGGTTTTTGGGACACTTCGTCATGGGCAAAGTTCATAGCAGCAGCGGCGGCCAGGCAGATGTAGTTCGGGGTAATGCCTTGGGCAACGCACATATTGAGAGCGCCCACGATCCGGTCGTTGGGGTTCAGTTTCCGGTTCAGGTCGTTACCAACCCGTTTCACGGTGTCGCCCAGTTGACGGTTGCCGAAGCGGTTGAGCAGATCCAGTACGTGATCGTTGATTTCGATATAGGGAACGTTATGTTTGGCGGCCAGGGAAATACCCGACTGTTGCATGGCACGTTGAACAAGCAGTTCCACGGTGGGGTTTTCGATGGCTTCCCAGATGTAATCCACGCCCATCAAAGCGCCAAGGTAAGCGGTAAAGGCGTGACCCATATTGTGGATGAACAATTTCCGTTCAATGTAAAATTCAAAGGGAGTAAAGGGAACCATATTTTTGATGGCGGGGATCTCACCCTTGAAGGCGGCCTTGTCTACGGGCAGAATGCCAAAGCTTTCTACGCATACACGCAGGGGGTTGTCGCCCTTCATTTCGTCGGTTTGAACCGGAACCATACGGCCGATGGATGCCTCAACAAAGCCAACCTTTTCGTCCAACAGTTTCTTTTCTTCATCGTTCATCAGTTTGGCGATCTCACCTTTCAGGTAAGCGTCAGCACCGATCAGGTTTTCGCAGATGATGATGTTCAGGGGCGCTTTGTCCGGGTTTTCCCAGCGTTTTTTCAAGCCGGCGGCGATGTTGCCGATGATGAATTTCAGCACGTTTACGCCAATGGCGGTGGCCATCACGTCGGCTTCGGCAATGGCGGTGGCGATGGCATCGGGGTCTTTACCGTCGATGCAGGCAACGTTGGTTACCATGGATTCTTCGTAGGTATCTTTGTACAAAATACGAACAGGATACTCGTGTTGGGTGTTCAGTTGTTCGATCACAGCCGGGGCAACGTCAATAAAATCAACGTGATAGCCCGATTGGGACAACAATTGACCAATAAAGCCGCGACCGATATTACCGGCACCGTACATAACTGCTTTCATAATGATGTCTTCCTTTCCTTAAAACAATGCTTTTATCAGATCCTCCGGGGAAATGCCGGCCATATACTGTTCCAACTGCAGTTGTTCCAGTTTTTCCAGCAAAATCCCACGGTCGTAGGGGGTTCCCACCAGTTGTTGCTCCAACTGGGCGATTTCTCGGGTGCCGAAAAAGTCGCCGTTCAGGGCAATATCAGTGATGGCATCCCCTTCAATATTCATAGAACAGTTTACCAAACCGGCAGGAAACAGCGTATCCTTTTGGAAAGAGAATTTCTTGCCAAATCCGTAGTTCCAGGCGGCGGTTCGGTATTTTTCGTTGCAGAGTTTTTCTATGGCAAGGTGGTCCTCCCGGCTGGGCTCATACAAGCGGTTGCCCGGAAGGGACAACGCCTCCTCCATCAGCAAACGGCAAAAATCCTCCACCTGGTAAGGGTGTGACAAATGTTGGCTGATGTTGGTTACCCGGCTACGCACCGACCCGATCCCTTTGCTTTGGATCTTCAAGGGATTGACCCGCAAAGCGTTGGTCAGCCGATCCACATTGGCGGAAAAGAGGATGCATCCGTGATGCATCAGCCGACCGTGCCACATGGTTTGGGCGTTGCCGCAGATTTTTTTGTCCCCAATGAGCAGATCGTTCCGTCCGCTCAGGGTAGCGGTCACCCCCATTTTGGCAAGGGCGTGGATCACCGGCTGGGCAAACACCTGATAATTACCGAAACAGTCCTCCACCCCTTGCTGGATGAAGGTGTAATTCAGGTTGCCCAGATCGTGAAACACCGCACCGCCGCCGGTCAACCGGCGAACCACCGGCAGATGATGCTCTGCCACGTAGTCGTGATTGATCTCCGCATGGGTGTTTTGGTTGCGACCCACCACGATACAGGGCTGGTTCTGCCACAGAATAAAGTAATCCCCGGTTTTATGGCGGAGAAAATACTCCTCTGCCGCCAGATTCCAATAAGGATCGGTGGTGGACAAGCGGACAATTTCCATAAATAACTCCTACATACAAAACAAGGGCTGTTTTACAAGATGTGAAACAGCCCTTGCAGGTTAATCATTCATTCCTGTTTAACAAGGAATTAAACACCCTTCTTGGCTTTCCGCAACAATTCTTCGTTGGTGTAGC
>CAYLYC010000111.1:0-4588 GCA_964387715.1 uncultured Eubacteriales bacterium
AAAGAGATTGACGATCAGGTTGATCAGTGATGAGGTTGAACCAACGGCGGCCAACGATTGCTCTCCTGCAAAACGACCGACGACAATGACGTCCGCCGTATTAAAAAGAAGCTGTAATGCGCCGGTGGCAATAAAGGGCAAACCATATGAAATCATTTTTTTGGACAATGACCCGGTGGCCATATCCATCTCGTAGTTTTTCCTTCTCATAATTATCGCCTTCTTTATTCCGTATCATTATACTATCTTTTGCTGTAAAAGTAAACCTTTTTGTGAGCATAATTTTACAAAAAAATACCATCTGCTTCACAATCGGCAGATGGTACTGTTCTATTCGTTGGGAATTTGTTTACCTTCGTGGTTGATGGTATAGTTGTCTTTGTAGATCAATTGGGAAATGGGAACAAATTCGTATCCTTGATTTTGTAAGGATTCAATCAATCCGGGTAGTGCCTCCGGTGTGTATTTTGCGGCATTATGGAATAAAACGATAGAACCCGGTTGAATGGCATCGTTTACCCGATTGGTAATTTCTGTGGCTGACAGATCTTTCCAGTCTAAACTGTCAACCGACCATTGAATGGTGTACATAGACAGCGATTGTGTGGCTTCGATCACCTTGTTATCGTAATCCCCGTAAGGCGGTCGCATCAACGTTGGCCGCACCCCGGTAATGGCCTCGATTTTGTCGTTACAGGCGGTTATTTCTTTGATAATGTTATCCTTACTCAAATTGGTTAAATGAGGATGAGAGTCAGAATGGTTTTGTATTTCGTGTCCGGCGTCGTGAAGGGCTTTTACCTGCTCCGGATATCGATCCACCCAATCCCCCACAACAAAAAAGGTGACCTTTATGTTGTATTTGTCGAATATTTCAATGAGTTGCTCTGTATCCTCCGCACCCCAAGCGGCATCGAAACTGAAGGATATTTTCTTATCGGTTCGCTGTGTTGAATAGATGGGCAGCAACCGTTCACCGGTAGCTGTGGATACGATCACGTCTTTTGTAGAAAAAATGACGATCGCAAAAATCAGTGCCAAGCAAATAGCGGCAACGATCAAAATGGTGCGTTTGGTTAAAATCATATACCGATTCATAGTAAGACCCCCAACGGCTGGAATAGTACATTCTATGCCGCTGGGGGAGTGAATATATCTGGACTTTTATAAAATATACGCTCCGGGACCGGAGGAAATCAATTGATCGTACTGCGCCAATTGGAGGGTATCGTTTTTGTGGAAAACACAATACACCTTATCTTTGTATCGAATGGCTTGTACCTTGTGGTCGTTTCGCAGAACGGTGATTTGTGCCAGTTCGTCCTGAATACGCTGGGCGGCGTTGGAGGCGGAAACAGCGGGAATGACCAGGTATGCATAGGAAGCGTGTTCCGGATGAATACCGTGAGAGATACCAACGGTGAAAACCGTATCCTTTTCCACACGGTCTGCCGAATCGTTGATGCGGCTCCAGTTGCCTTCTTTTTGCTCTACCGTAATGGTCAAAGGTTGTTGGTCTAATGTGCAATAAGCAATGCGGCCTTGATATGCCCAGTTAGTGGGTAATCTGTCCTCCTCGGTCAGCACTTTATCGTACAACCGGCATTGGTTTAAGGTTGTGGTAAGATTTTTGTCCTTATCACAAGAGAGATCGGCACCCAAGGCAATCATCATTCCGTTAATAAAGAAACGGGAAATAACACCGGTAACACCGTCAAAATTCACATCCTGGTAAAGAATGCCCACGTTATTGTGAGAGAACCCCTTGCAATATGTATTTGCGCCCTTCGTACCGTGCCAATGGGCGTATTTTGCTTCGATCTCATCATCGGTTTCTTCCGGTGCGGTGGTACCGGGCACGTGAGAAAAATCCCATAGGGGGAAGATGTTATCATATTCCTTGCCATCAACCATAATACATGTTGCGCCGCCGGCATACAGATTTGCGGATAATTGGTTTTCGCCGTTGATGGTCTCACCCAACGAGCGGTGAGGAGAAGTGCCTCGGCAACCGATGTGGGATGTGGTAATGCGGCTGGAATAATAATTGCTTTCAGAGAAGAATTTGTCGCTTCGCAGGGAATACATTTCGGCGGTGAGGGAAGCGAATTGTTCCTGAATCACATCTCTGCAGGGCATTTCATCCACGTGCAGTAATAAATATAAGCTTTTTCTGTATTCCCCAACACGCAAAGCATCCGGTCGGGAAATTTCACGGCCAACGGTCAGGAAATCAAGATGATTATTTCTGATGCAATACCGCATTCCCGAAATAATATATCCCCCCAAAAGGTTTAAATTTTCAGAGGGGAATTGATAATCCGTTCCCTTTAGGGAATAAACGATGGTTGCAAAACGGATCATGAAGTCTTTTCCGTAGCCGCCATTGTAAAATTGGGTTTGATGCTGGAAAAAGGAAAAATCCTCTTGAATGCCTTCTCTGCCGTTTTTCATGGTCAGTTCTTTTTTTAACGCCTCTAAAGTGGGAAGGGCAATTGTCATATCCCCGGCGATCAGCGCATGAGTCAATGTGGTGAAAGCACCCCAAAGCAGATTGCTGCCAAACCATAAACGGAAATTCTCCGGATGGGTATGCAGGGAACCTTGTTCAACATAGGTAAGCAATGCTTTCTTTTGCCCATCATCCAAGATATCCTCTTGTAACAGGTATAAATTGCCACAAGCCATGGGTAACCCGATCTGATTGTGCCACCAGTTGTCGTTGGTTCTGGGTTGGGACAGGAAGGCGTTAAGGGCGGTCATAAAGGAGGCACGATTGTGGGATTCGGACAGAAATTTATCGTTGGATGCAATTGTAGCAATACGGTTTATATGTCCGGTCCAGCACCAGGCATTGCGGTGGTCAACGGTATAGTCCAGATCGGTCCACAAGCCGGTTTCATCCAATCCGTTTATCAACGCAAGACATTCCGAATCGGAAGCACGAAATTCACTATCCTTATAGGTGAATTGATAATTCACTTTGATTTGATCGAGCATGAAAATCCCTCCAAGGTTGGATATGTGTTCATTTTACTGAATTGATATTGACTTGTCAATGTTTTTAAAAAAGTTTTCCATGAAATCACATAAAAAAAGCAGGGTACAAAACCCTGCTTTGGAATGGTTGATTATTCGGTTGTGTAGTTATCAAAATAACCTTGAATGAACACGATGGGTGTGCCTTTGTCACCGGAACCGGAGGTCAAGTCACACAAAGAACCGATCAAGTCGGTAAGACGGCGGGGTGTGGTACCTTCGGAAGCCATTTGACCAACCAGGTTGTCGTCTTTTTCTTGAATCTTGGATTTAATGGCTTCTTTCAATGCATCGCCGGACAGGTCGGAAAAATCATTGTCTGCCAGGTATTTCAATTTCAATTCGTTGGGTGTGCCATCCAATCCCTTGGTATAGGCGGGAGAAACAACCGGGTCGGCCAATTCCCAGATCTTACCAACCGGGTCTTTGAAAGCACCGTCACCGTAAACCATAACTTCAATATTCTTGCCGGTTGCGGCTTTCAGTTTTGCTTGAATGGAATCCACCACTTGTTGGCAGTCACGAGGGAAGAGTTTTACTCGTTCTTCGGTGGCTTTGTTAGAGCCAAGCAGACCGTAATCTGCATTAAAGCCGCTGCCGTTGATGGAGGTGTTCAGGATCTCATCCAAACCCAATACGATCTCACCACCGGCATTTTTAAGGATCCGTTTGGTTCTGGCACGGGTGTGGATATCACAGCACAGAACGTTTTTGGTGTAGTCCAGAATGGCTTTCGGATTGTTGGCAAAAATAACTTCCACGTCAGCGCCGCAATCTCGAATTAAAGATTCATAATATTCAACATAGTCAATACCGGTAAAGGTGTGTTTTTCGTAACCAAACAATTCCCGGTATTTTTCCAAAGTCAACACATCGGTGTAGGGGTTAACGCCTTTTTCGTCCAAGGCATCTAAACTGACCAAATGGTTACCAACTTCATCAGAAGGGTAGGAGAGCATCAGTACGATTTTTTTTGCGCCTTTGGCGATGCCCCGCAGACAAATGGCAAAACGGTTGCGGCTGAGAATGGGGAAAATAACACCAACGGTGTCACCGCCGAATTTCGCCTTGATATCGGTGGCAATATCGTCAACGGTTGCATAGTTGCCTTGCGCTCTGGCAACGATGGCTTCGGTCATGGCAACAACGTCCCGGTCGTTAAAGGAAAAACCGGCATCGTCTGAAGCGTCTAACACAGATTGGGTAACAATGTCAACAATGTTATCCCCCTCTTTAATAATCGGGGCACGTACCCCACGGGAAACAGTACCAATCATTCGACTCATAATATACGCAACTCCTTATGAAATAAATACAAAACAAGTGTAATGAAATATCACGACTACAAATTATATCACCATCAAAACCAGATTGCAAGACACAGAGGGAATTTTTTTGATGTTTTTTAAAAAAATATTTTGTATTTTTCAAAATCAACTTGTTTTGTAATAGAGTTTGTTATAAAATGAAATAAATTCTTAAATAAGCGAGTGAAATACATGAAGAAATATATTTGGCTTACCTTTTCCGTGATTTTTTTGTTGCTTTC
>CAYLYC010000112.1:0-4526 GCA_964387715.1 uncultured Eubacteriales bacterium
AAGGGGAAGGGATTACAATCAAACAAGCGGCGCCCAACGCCCAAAACGACGACCATTTTATTCGGGAGGAGTACACAAAATGAAGTTGACGTTAACAAAACATTTCAAACGGGTTTTACTGTTTGTGCTGATCGCCCTGTTGGCCATCACCAACCTGCCCATTGCCACCTGGGCCGAAACCACCGGCAGTCTGGATTACACAGTGACTAACGGACAGGTGACCATCACCGGCGCCCGTTCTTACCTGACCACGGTGACCGTTCCTGCCACCATCAACGGCTACCCGGTTACTGCCATTGATGACGGCGCCTTTTTTAACGGAAAATTCTCCGCCATATCCCTGCCTAACACCCTTGTGACGGTGGGGGATCGGGCATTTTATAACTGCTCCGCACTGACCTCAATCACCTTTCAGGAGGGGGTTGTCTCTTTGGGGGAACAATGTTTTGACAACTGTTCAGCCCTGACCGAGATCACCCTGCCCACCACCCTAAAAACCGTGGGGGAATCGGCTTTTTACGGGTGTAATATTGGGGAGATTCACATTAGCAGTCTAAAGGCCTGGTGCGAGATTGATTTTGCAAATCCCTTGAGTTTCCCGCTGAAAGACATTGGCAACCTGTACCTGAACGGCACCCCCTTGACCGAAGATCTGGTCATTCCTGACGGGGTAACCGCCATCAACGCATACGCTTTCCGCAACTGCAAAAGCATTAAGACCCTTTCTCTGCCGGAGGGGCTGACCACCATCGGAAGCCAGGCCTTTTACGGATGTACCGGACTTACGTCCCTCAACCTGCCGGACAGTGTGACCACCGTGGGCAACAATGCCTTCAATAACTGTGCCGCTATGACCAGCGTGAATCTGGGTCAGGGACTGACCGCCATTGGTACGTACGCCTTTCAAACATGCTCTGCCCTGACTGAAATTACGATTCCCACCAGTCTGACCACCGTTGGCACCGACGCTTTTGAGGATTGTACCGGTCTGCAAAGGGTCAACATCACCGATATGGAGGCCTGGTGCAAAATTCAATTTGCTACCTCAAAAAGCAATCCTCTTTACATGGCCAAAACCCTGTATTGCAACGGAGATCTGGTCACCCAGGTAGTGATTCCCCAGGGGGTCACCACCCTGACCGGCTCCACCTTTGTAAACTGCAGCCACATCACCGACGTGGTGATCCACGACGGGGTAACCGAGATCGGTGCTGCCACCTTTGCCAACAACAAAAATCTGGAAAACCTCACGATGGGCAACGGGGTCACCACTCTCGGTTACAACGCCTTTGGCGGATGCGTGGCGTTAAAGACCCTCACGTTACCGAACAGTATGACCACCGTGGGCAACCGGGCTTTTGGCGGATGCACCGGGCTTACCTCTCTCACCCTACCGGACAGCGTGACCACCCTTGGAGATTACGCCTTTGACGGCTGTACCGGTCTGCAAACTGTGGATTTAGGAAACGGCCTGACCTATATGGGAGAATACGCCTTCCAGAATTGCACCGCTCTGTCCCAGGTTACCATTCCCGACAGTCTGACCGAAACCGGAAAATTCGCCTTCTACGGTTGCAACAACATCACCAGAGTGGACATTAACAGTCTGGAATCCTGGTGCAACCTGAAATTTGGGTTTAGCGCCAGTCCGCTGAAAGCCGGCGTGACCCTGTACGTACAAGGGGAAACGATCACCGATCTGGTCATCCCCCAAGGGGTCACCACCATCCCCAGTTACGCCTTTAAGAACTGTGAAACCATCACCAAGGTCACGTTCCCCGACAGCGTCACCACCATTGGCACCTACGCTTTTGCCGGGTGTACCGGACTGACCGCCGTTACCGTTCCCGACGGGGTTGGGTATATTGCCGACTCGGCCTTTGCCGGTTGCACCTCCCTGACCGACGTGATTCTGGGAAAAAAGGTGTACGCCATCGGGATCGAGGCCTTTACCGGATGTGCCAACCTGACCCGGATCCTGATCCCCGAAACGGTTTGGAAAATTGAGCCCGAAGCATTTTACGGTTGCGGCACCTTTACGGTCTACGGCTATCCCGACTCCTATGCCGAAACCTTTGCCAATTCCCGGGGTTACACCTTTGTGGATTTGAACGACACCCCCTTTCCGGGAATGGGCGGCTCCGTCGATGAAACAATTGTAACCTACGGTGATGTAAACGCCGACAAAAAGGTGGACGCCACCGATGCCCTGTGGACGTTGCAGGTATCGGTAGAAAAACGTTCCCTTACCCAAGCCGGTGCCATTGCTGCGGATGTAGACGGCAATAGCAGAATCAATGCCGCCGATGCACTGCTGATGCTAAAAAAAGCAGTGAATAAAATCGAGAAATTTCCTGTGGAAGAAACCGCATAAACCTTCTCGTGACCATGAATATTCCTATGGATGCTCATAACAAGCCCATTGATATACCCCCTTGTTCTTCGGAGCAAGGGGGTCGTTTTGTCATTTTCAACCGCCACCGGTCATAAACTATAACGGTAAATTGTTGGAGGATGTGAGCGTGTGACCACCAAAAAAGAGGGCAATAAGAAAAAAACGGCAGAGTACTGGGGCAAGATATCCGCCGGATTGTTTGGCAATGCCTCAAAAATTCAATTGATAGCCAATCGGGAACTGTCGGTGGAGGGATGCCTGGGTGTATTGGAATATACGGAAACCACCATTCGTTTCAATTTGGGAAACTGCCAATTAAAGGTGACGGGCAGAGGACTTTCCATTCCGGTTATGGAGAGAAACCTGGTCCAGGTGGAAGGGTATATCACGGCGGTTGAATTTGTATAAGAGGTTGATGGTATGTTGGTAAACGCTTTTGCCTGGTTAAGAGGGTATGTTTTGACTGAAATTACCGGTGAATCGCCGGAACGGTTTATGAATCTTTGCGTCTTTCACCAGAAGGATATCTGGGGATTTCGGGCCACCGAAAAGGGATTGACCGCTCGGGTGAAGATCCATGAGTATAAAAGCATTCGGAAACTTGCCAGAAGAACCGGCTGTCGGCTTCATATCCTGTCAAAGCGGGGATTGCCCTTTCTTCTTCGCAGATATCGCAACCGATGGGGTTTGGTTGCAGGGGTGTTGGTGTTTGCCCTTATGCTTTCCTTGCTCAGCAGCCGTTTGTGGCTGATTGAAATTCAAGGTACCAAAACGTTGCCAAAGGAAACGGTTCTGTCCATCTTAGAAGAGAACGGCATTTGTGCAGGGATGGGTAAAAATGAATGCGATTGGGCAACGGTTCGGCAAAGTATTCTGGAAAAACATCCGGACATTGCGTGGATGTCTATGAACCCGGATGGCGGTGTTTTACGGGTGGATATCAGCGAAACCACCAAAGCGCCGGATCTGCCGGACGATACCCTGCCCAGCCATTTGAAAGCCGCCTGTGATGGGAGGATCGTGGAAATTCTCGCCCAGGTAGGGCAACCCATGGTGCAGGTTGGCGATGGGGTGGTAAAAGGGGACATTTTGATCAGCGGTGCGGTGGAATATGCCAACGGATGCACCGTGTTTCGCCAGGCACGGGGTTCGGTGCGGGCGGAAACGGTACATAAACAGACCTTTACCGTCCCGTTACAACAAACCCAAATGGTCGCCTCCGGACAATATGACCGACGGCGAGTGCTTCACTGCTTCGGCTTTAAAATTCCTTTGTATTTGGGAAGTGTGAAAGGAAATTACGAAAAACAACAGCAGGATACCTGGTTAACGGTTCAGGGAGTACCCCTGCCCATTGGCGTTACAACGGCAACCTTTACCCATTTACAGCCCCAGACCGTTTGTTATACGCAGCAACAAGCCCAGGCATTGGCTCTTTCCATGGCAGAGGCGTTTGCGGCGGAGAACCTTGCCCAGTCAGAGATAACCGATATGACCTACCAGGGTGAGGTAAAAGAAGGGAAATTCATGTTAAATGTGAAATATTTTTGCGTAGAAGAGATAACTTTTGAAGAAAAAATGTTGATTTTCCAATAAAAAGTGCTATAATACTAATAAAATATGTACTTTTGTCATAGTTTTTGTAAAAATGGGGGACGTAAATGTATCAACAACAAATCAACATCGACCGTATGGAACAAGCGGTGGGTTTGTTTGGTAGTTTGGATCAGAATATCCGTCAGTTGGAGCAGGCGTTTCATGTTACCATAACGGTTCGCAACGGTGAAATGAAAGTGGCAGGTGATCCGGAAAACGTGGCGGCGTGTTCCCAGGCCATTGCTGGGTTGCTTGACCTGCTGGGTAGCGGCGAAACGTTAAATGACCAAAATATCGGGTATGTGATCTCCTTGGTACAGCAGGGCAGAGAGGATCAAATATCCCAATTGACCGATCGGGATTGTATCTGCGTCACTTCCAAAGGACGGCCGGTAAAGCCCAAAACCATTGGTCAAAAGAATTACATCCATGCCATTGAGGATAACACCGTGGTGTTGGCGATCGGTCCTGCCGGTACCGGTAAAACCTATTTGGCGGTGGCACAAGCTGTCAAGGCCTTTCGTGCAAAGGATGT
>CAYLYC010000113.1:0-4475 GCA_964387715.1 uncultured Eubacteriales bacterium
TAATGACAGCAACTCAATGGTTTCATCCAAATAATCATCGTTGCCATACAATGCGGCCGAATGATATGTGCCGTATTGCCAGAAAATCAATGCCACATCATCATCAACAGATTCATTGTGAATGTAATAGTAATCGATTCCATTGGCAAGTACATGATACACATGAGCTTCATTCGCTTGGAATGCTTCTTTTGCTATTTCGTAGGCCCTTTGATCACCATTGTCACCATCGGGATAAACAAAAATCTGGAGGAGATAATCATCGGGAGCTCCGTTTACCGAATAATTGTAAGTTAAAATGCTTCTATTGGTTTGCACTTCTATTGACTGCAATGAATAAATATCATGATCAGCAGCAATGGTGGGTCTGCTATAGGTTATTGTGTTACCGGAGGCAAGAATAGATAACACATCGGCATGTCGGTCCGCAGTTGCATCGTCGCCGTTTAATAACCAATTCCTTAATTCGGCTTCCGCTGTAAACTTAAGATTTTCCGGATGTACAATATCTCCGCTACCTCCGCCGTTATTGTCGATATCCGAAGATGTAACTTGGGCCGAAAACTGGGTTCTGCTGCCCACAGCGTATTGTAAGATCTCCAGCGCATCACCTGCATTGATCTTACCGTCTCCGTTGGTGTCCCCCAGTTTCAAGGCATCGAGATTATCTGCTGTGGCAAAAATGCACACTGAAAAGGCGATCGACAGAATCAAAAGGACAGATAAAATTCGGTTTGTTCTCATATACTTTCCCTCCTTAATAATATTTTAAATAGTTTTCAATCAAATTATAGCAGTCATCACAGAACAATGAATCCCGCCGATATTTTACATAGACCTTTGCTAATTTTAGTATATACGATTCCCCATCTCTTGTCAATATATTTGACAGATTTTGTTGTCCGAATTTTTTATTTTGTTCAAATTGCACAAATATCAGGATGTAAAAAGACCGGCAAGGGTTGTCTTGCCGGTTTGGTGTTAATAGGGTTTTACCTGGGTGTTTTCGTAGGTATAAAAGGTGTAGGTCAAGCCGTTTTCGGTGGCGGTCTCGCCGGTATGGCAAACCTGCCAATTCTCCTTACGGTCCAGGTTTTCGATAAACACCTGGGCATCGCCGTCGGCCTGTACCTTGGTGATATAGGCGTATTTACAATAGGGATACAGCAGATTATAAATGGTTGCGCCCCCCATAACAAACACGTCATCGGTGTTGTCCATTTCCTTTAACAGGGCGAACAGTTCCTCCAAACTGTGGCAGACCGCAACCCCTTCCGGGGCAAGAAAGTCCCTATCCAGCGTCATCACAATATTGTTCCGGTTTTTCAACGGTCTACCGCCGGGCAGGGATGCCAAAGTTCGGTCGCCCATGATGACGGTTTTGCCCCAGGTGGCGGTTCGGAAAAACGCCATATCTCCCTTCAGAGAAAAAAGCAGGTCGTTGTTTTTGCCGATGCCCCATTTTTCATCCACGGCCACAATATAATTCATTGCTCATCCACTCCCTTTACAAGGTATAAACCAGTTCTTCCGGCAGGGTTGCCAGTACCTTGCGAATATCGTCCGGCTGTGCCAACCCCATACTAAAGGCGGTTGCGCCGCCGCAGGCAGTACCCAGCCGCAAGGCATAGGCGTAGTCGCCGCCCGATTCCATTCCGGCAATAAACCCGGCGATCATGGAATCACCGGCGCCTACCGTATTGACCACCGTGCCATCGGGCGCAGGCATCACGTGGACTCTGCCGTTGCTGTCCAGCAACAACGCCCCGTCGCCCCCCAGGGAAACCAGCACGTTTTGAGCACCTTCCTGTTGCAACCGACTTGCCAGGGAGGCAATATTTCCTAAATTTTTGGGGTCGATGACCTCACCGAAAAACTCACCCAATTCCTGTCGGTTGGGTTTCACCAAAAAGGGCTTGGCGGCAAGAGAATGGCGCAACAGGTCACCTGCGGCATCCACCACGACCTTTGCCCCTTTACCGCTGACCATCTTTGCCAGACGGTAATAGCAATTCACGTCCTGTCCCACAGGCAAACTGCCGGATAACACCAAATAATCCTGGGGTTGGATGCGGCTGATGATCTGCGCCAGACGTTCCACATCCTCATCGGTTACGGTTGGTCCTGCGCCGTTGATCTCGGTTTCTTCCTCGCCTGCCAATTTCACATTGATACGGCTCATACCGGTTTTCAACTTCACCAAATCGGTGGACAGTCCATACCATTCGATCTGTTTACCAATGGCATCGCCGATAAAGCCGGCAATCAAGCCAACGGCGGTGGTGGGAACCCCCAGCCGATGCAACACCATGGAAACGTTGATCCCCTTTCCTCCGGGCGCCATTTCCTCCCGTCGGGAACGGTTGGTGATTCCCAGGGCAACGTGGGGGACTTCCATGCGGTAATCCAAAGACGGATTCATGGTTACTGTGTAAATCATATTATTTCTCCCATTGTTGGATTGTTTGGTACAAACGCTGAATGGTTTCGTCCGGACATTCCGGCGTATTTTCCATTGGAAAAGGAATATTCAATGCCCGGTATTTTTCCCGGCACAATGCTTTGAAGGGCAGCAACTCCCACCGTTCCAAGGTGGGGAACTGTTTACCCAGGTCATACACCTGACGAAGGGATGCTTCATGATCGGTAAGCCCGGGCAGGATCACGTGGCGGATCCACAAGGGCACACCCTGCCGGGTCACCTTTTGCAAAAAATGAAGGGTTTGGGACAAACCGGCTTTACAATGGGTCCGGTACAATTCTTCGGTGGGAAACTTAATATCGCAAAGCACCAGATCGGTTACTGCCAACAGGTCGTCCACCGCCGTCAGGTCGCCCTGACCGCTGGTATCCAGCGCCGTGTGGATTCCCTGCTCTTTCAGCAAGGTAAACAAACGGGTGGCAAAGCCGGGTTGAAGCAAGGGCTCACCCCCGGACAAGGTCACACCGCCGTTTTTGCCGAAATAGGGGCGGAAACGGAGGATCTTCTCCACCATTTCCTCCGGCGTGACCGGTTGACCCTTGGTGATATCCCAAGTATCCGGATTATGGCAATAGCAACAGCGCAACGGACACCCCTGCATAAACACCACGCAACGCAGTCCCGGTCCGTCTACCGCACCCATGCTTTGGAAGGAATGAATGTATCCGGTCATGCTAACACTTCATGGAAGGTACGGGAGATCACTTCTTTTTGCTGTTCTTTAGACAGTTTATGGAAGTTTACTGCATATCCGGATACCCGGATGGTCAGATTGGGGTACTGTTCCGGATGCTCCATGGCGTCGATCAGCAGATCCCGATTCATCACGTTTACGTTCAAATGCTGTGCCCCTTGGGAGAAATACCCATCAATGATCGCCGAAAGATTTTCGTAACGGGTCTCATCGTCGTTACCCAAAGCGCTGGGCACAATAGAAAAGGTATTGGAAATACCGTCTTTACAGGTTTCATACGGGAGTTTTGCCACCGAATTCAAACTGGCAAGTGCCCCGTTCACATCCCGATTGTGCATGGGATTGGCACCGGGTGCAAAGGGTTCGCCCCCTTTTCTGCCGTCGGGTGTTGCACCGGTCTTTTTGCCGTACACCACGTTGGAGGTGATGGTCAGCACAGACAAGGTGTGCTCTGCATTCCGATAGGTGGGGATCTTTCTCAGTTCATCATAGAACAACTGGACCTGCTCTTTGGCAATGGAATCCACCCGGTCGTCGTCATTCCCGAAGGCGGGGTAATCCCCTTCGATTTCAAAATCGATGATCAAACCGGTATCATCCCGAATGGGTTTAACCTTGGCGTGTTTAATTGCAGAAAGGGAGTCTGCCATAACCGAAAGGCCGGCAACGCCAAAGGCCATAAACCGATGCACGTCGGTATCATGCAACGCCATTTGCAGTTTTTCATAGGCGTATTTATCGTGCATATAATGAATCATGTTCATGGCGGTAACGTAGATCTTTGCGATCCAGGGACGATAGGTGTTGAGCATTTGCAGTACACGGTCGTACTTCAAATATTCACCCCGGTACATGGCACCAAAGGGGCCGATCTGTTCCCCGGTTTTTTCGTCCCGGCCGCCGTTTAAGCTGAGCAGCAACAATTTGGGAAGATTAACTCGGGCACCGAAGAACTGCATATCCTTCCCTACCCGCATAGCAGAAACACAGCAGGCAATGGCATAATCGTCCCCGAATTTGGGACGCATGGTATCGTCACTTTCATACTGAATGGCGTGGGTCTCGCAGGAAACCTTTGCCGCATACCGCTTAAACGCCTTGGGCAAACGAGTGGACCAAAGAACGGTTAAGTTGGGTTCGGGAGAAGAACCCAGGGTATACAGCGTATGGAGCATACGGAAGGAGTTTTTGGTAACCAGGGTGCGTCCGTCCATCCCCATGCCGCCAACTGCTTCGGTGATCCACATGGGGTCACCGGCAAACAACTCGTTGTATTCAGGGGTGCGCAAGATCCGTGCC
>CAYLYC010000114.1:0-4460 GCA_964387715.1 uncultured Eubacteriales bacterium
CAAGGAAAACTGATACGCAAAACCCTGTAAACAAGCCATTTCTACTGACAGTAGAGTGATTTTTGGACGATTCTACCCTGCCGAAATTTTCAGTATAGTCCCCTGCGCCATCCGGTTCGTGACAAAAACGGCCGTCATACGGTATACTAATTGCCGTTACAACAAAGGAAAGGCGGCGTTTTTTATGAAACGAACCAAAATCCATCAACGGCAACTGCCCGATTACACCAAAGGAGAGGAGATCTTCAATATGGTCTCCCACATTGTAGGAGGCGGGATCGGCGTTGTGGCGCTTATTCTTTGCGTCTTGCTGTCGGCTTTTCACCGTGATCCCTTTGCCATTACCGGGAGTGCGATCTACGGCTGTTCCCTGATTGCCCTTTACACCGTTTCCAGCGTATATCACGGGCTAAAACCCTCCACCGCAAAAAAGGTGATGCAGGTCATTGACCATTGCACCATATATTTTTTGATCTGCGGTACGTACACCCCCATTGTGCTCACCGCCATTCGCCGGGAAGATCCGGTGGTGGGATGGGTCTTGTTTGGCATCGTATGGGGCTTGGCGGCGTTGGCCATCACCCTTACCGCCATTGACCTGAAAAAATATTCCAAATTCTCCATGATCTGTTACATCGGTATGGGGTGGAGTATTGCGCTGTTCCCCCGGGTATGTATTGCCGCCATTCCCTTGCCCGGCTTGATCTTATTACTTGCCGGTGGCATTGTGTATTCGATAGGCGCTGTGTTATACCACATTGGAAAAAGCCGTCGGTATATGCATTCCATTTTTCATCTGTTTGTTGTGGCAGGCAGTGTTTTGCAACTGTTGTGCATCCTGCTGTACATTTTATAAAATTTTCATAGTTTTTACTTGTAATTTCTCCCGTATAATGATATAATAACTATAAGCGTGTTTATGGGAGGCATTTTTGTGAAACAAACAGTGAAATCTGTTCTTACCTACTGCGTTATTGGTTTATTGATCCTTGGCATTGTTGCCTGTGCTCTTTTGGTTGCCCACACATTGCAATCAAAAGAACTGCTTACCGCTTCTGACACATGGGGCTATCCTTCTGAACTTACTCCCTTGCCCATGGCAGAACAGCAACCCGGCATGGATCTTACAGGGCTGGTGTCAGCAATTGGCTGGGTGGCTCTGGCGATCGGCGGCATGGGGTTGGCAATACAAACCGTACGCACCCACAAAAAGCAATTGTTCCGTTTCTTTACGATTGCTCTTTGTTTTTGCCTGGTACTTTCCATCCTGCCGGTTATGGGGATGTTTGCAGAAAACACCTTTACCCCGGTAAATGAAGATCATTATTACGGTAAGTTGGCGCTGGAAAAAATGGATAACAGCAAGGGACTGCTTTACGCCTACGAACAACTGGCAGAAGGCGTTGAAAGAAGCGAAGACGCCATTTTTGTCAGCGGTTTGACCCGCTCCATCTCTGTAAACGAGTTAAAAACGGTCTTATATGCCTATCTGTACGATTATCCCGGTCATTTCTGGCTGAACAATTCTTACAGCTATCAATACACCGCTTTGGGTACAGTAACGAAATTCATCCCCTCTTACACAATGAGCGGCCCTGCCCTTGCCCGTGCCAGAGCGGAGTTCGACGATGCGGTTGAGTCCATAATCGCCACCCTTTCCACCGACATGAGTGAGTTGGAATTGGAAAAGAAGGTGCACGACACCATTGCCCAGAACACGGTTTACCAATCCGGCACCAACGCCCACAACGCCTACGGCTGTTTGGTGGAAGGTGTAGCGGTTTGTGAAGGATATTCAGAAGCATTCCAATACGTTTTGAATCAAATCGGAATTGAATGCACCATGGTGACCGGCACCAGCGTTGCCCCTTCCGGGGGGACACCGGAAAACCACGCCTGGAATCTGGTGAAGATCGACGGGAATTATTATTACAACGACCCCACCTGGAACGACCAGGATACCGATACCTTTTACTGCTATTTCAATATTACCACTGAAATGCTGGAACAGGATCACGTGATCGACCAGTTCCCCTACGAAAAACCGGTCTGCACCCAATTGGACGCCAACTATTTTAACGTATACGGCGGTTGGATGGAGACTTTTTCGGTGGATACAGTGGTCCAACTTTTGAAGCAAAACGGTCTTACCACCCATATTTATATGAACGGTGACGCCACCAATTTCTGGACCGATCTGCAAAGTGAACGCACCGCCATTTCAAATGCGCTAAACATGATCGGCTCTGTTTCCATTACCGGGTATAGTTTAGGGAAAGAACGGATGGTTGTTATTGAAGGACAACGCCGTGGCGACCTGAACCATGACAACCTTTTGGACGAACAGGACTTGGCCTTGCTGAACACCTATCTGCAAGAAAAGACCGGTATTTCCGGCTCGAACACCCTTCTTGCGGCTGACGTAAACCAGGACGGCACGGTGGACCTGCTGGACAGCCAACGGCTTTATGAGCACGTTGCAGGAATTATAGATATCGGTCCTGCTACCAAGATATCCCCCATCCCCTCCTCCGGTAACGCCACCATTACCCTACAGCCCGACGTAACGTCTGTTACCGCCACCGATGAACCGGTGGTTCTCAGCTACACCGTTACCCTGACACCCGATGCCGGCAAATCGGTGGGGCTGTGCAAATTCACCGTTACACCGTCGGAAGGTATGGCGCTCAACCAATGGCAACTCAATGAGGATCTCCTCATAACCGATAAGAACAAGGACGGTATTTTTTCCACCATGTCCTTTGACGGTAAAACCTTTGTGGCCACCGGAAGCGACAGCGCAAACGGTAAACTGATATCAGCATCCACCGTTCTCGCCACCTTCCAAGCCACCATACAAGATCCGTCTGTTGAGCAGGAATACACCGTAACGGTAACCGATGAAATTTGCGCTACCAACGGAACTACTGTTTTAACAACCGCCTTTGACAGTCCCGGGATCACAGTGGTTAGCGACAAGGAAGATCCGCCGGAATCCACCCCAACGCCGGTTCCTTCGACTCCTGAATCTTCAACACCGGTATCTTCGACTCCCGAATCTTCAACACCGGTTTCCTCTACGCCGATATCTTCGACTCCTGAATCTTCAGAGCCGGTTTCTTCAACGCCGGTATCTTCTACCCCTGAATCTTCGGAGCCGGTTTCCTCAACCGTCACTCCCCCCTCTCAACAAAAGTCGGGAGATATCGACGGTGACGGTTCGGTAAACGCAGGGGATGCCTTGTGGGCATTAAAATATGCCGTTGGCAAAACGAACATGACCGATGCCCAAAAGCAGGCAGCCGATCTGAACGGTGACGGCTACATCAATGCTGTGGACGCCTTGACGATATTAAAAATCGCCGTAGGGATCATAAAATAAACAAACAAAAACACCCATGAAGCGGTAAAACAGCTTCGTGGGTGTTGTGTTTTCTGTGAAATTAAGACAAGCAATATTGCAAAGCGGCATCTGCGCAAGAAGCGGCATCGCCTGTATAGCAATCCGCACCGATAGAATCCGCAAATTCTTTAGTAACCGGTGCACCGCCAACCATAACAGGAATAGAAAGTCCTTCGGATTTTACCAGATCCACCACGTCTTTCATTTCACCCATGGTGGTGGTGAGCAGAGCGGAACAAGCAATGACTTTGGCGCCGTGTTCTTTTGCCGCATCAACAAAAGCGGCGGCCTCCACATTCACGCCAAGGTCGATGACCTTTAGTCCTTTTCCTTCCATCATCATACGGACCAGGTTTTTGCCGATATCATGCAGATCCCCTTTTACCGTGCCTAAAATCACCGTGCCTTTTTCGGTGACACCATCCTGTTGCAAATAGGGTTTCAGCACTTCGGTGCCCATGTTCAAAGCACGAGCGGCATACAACACATCGGGAACATACATTTGGTTGTTTTTGAATTGTTCGCCAACAACGTCCATTCCCACCAACAAACCGTTATTCAGAATTTCCTGGGCAGGAATCCCTTCCTCCAGGGCTTGTTGAACCAATGCTTTCACATTTTTCGCCCGTCCTTGTTGCAAAAGCGTACTGATATCTTCTAAAATTGCCATAGCAGATCCCTCCATGCACTTTCTTTAGTACATAATAACTTCTTTGACTTCAAAATGCAACCAAAAATTTCTGATTTTCCCGGATATACCGCAAAAAAATAATTTTATCATTGACAACACCCTGGTGTTTATGGTATGATTCTATGCGGTAAAAGAATCGATGGAGAAGTATCGAAGTGGTCATAACGAGGCGGTCTTGAAAACCGTTTGGGGGAAACCCCGCGTGGGTTCGAATCCCACCTTCTCCGCCAGAAAAAAGCATCGACTTTGTCGGTGCTTTTTTCAATGAAATTCGCCTTGCGGCGAGTGAAATATTACTTCGTAATATGAAGTAGCTTCGCTATGAAATATTTGCTTCGCAAATGTTTTGATGCGAATTTTATTTCA
>CAYLYC010000115.1:0-4456 GCA_964387715.1 uncultured Eubacteriales bacterium
GAATAGTTGGTGTTGATTGCGAGAAGGGTCCACCCGTTCCCATCCCGAACACGGTAGTTAAGCTTCTTTGCGCCGACAATACTTGGTGGGAGGCCGCCTGGGAAGATAGGTAATGCCAACACAGAGAAACCAGTAGTCATTTGACTGCTGGTTTTTTTGTTGACAAACATTAACTGCTATTGTACAATAAATTTGCGGCATATCTGAATATTTCAGCCATATTCGGTGTATTTTGCATTGGCAATCGGCACCACCCTCCTTATGCTCCTATATATGGCGTATAGATGTGTCGTGGCATTTGGAGCTGTGCATATCCGGTGCGTGGCTTCGGCTGCGCATTTTTTTATTTGTAAGCGGAGGAAGAGAAAATGGGAATAGCAATTGGAATGATTTTGCTGATCGTTTTTGGCGTGATTGTTGTGGGTGCAATCATTACAATAGCGGTGGTCAGTGCAAGAAAGGAAACAGTAAATCCCGTCACCCGTGAGGGTTCCTATTTTGACGGCAACACTTGGCAATTGATCGGGTACAGAATACTCTCGACACTTGTCAACACCATCACCTTGGGCATTGCCTATCCGTGGATGCTCTGTATGGTGAAGGGATGGGAAACAAAACACACCGTTATTCACGGCAGACGGCTGAAGTTTAACGGTCACGGACATCAGTTGATCGGTCAATATCTGCTGTGGATGTTCCTTACCATCATCACCTGCGGCATTTACGGTATATGGTTTGGCTTGGGTATGAAAAAATGGGTGGTTAAGCATACGGTTTATGCCGATGAAAACAAACCCGTTGACAGTTATTTTTCCGGCGGTGCAGGCGGTTATCTGGGAATCCATATTTTGTGGTTTGTGCTCACCCTGTTCACCTTTGGGATCGGAAAAGCGTGGGCAGACAAGATGGTGCTGCAATGGGAAGCAAAGCATACCCATATTGGCGGCAGTCCTTTGGAATTTAACGGCACCGGTGGGCAACTCTTTGTCAAATATCTGCTCCTTGCACTGTTGACACCCATCACGCTGGGCATTTATGCGCTGTTCTTTACGGTCGTTTATATGAGGTGGCAGGTTGCACATACCGAAGCGGTTTATCAAACGGCCCAAATCCAGGCACAAGCCAAAGCGCACGAATTGACCGCCGTGCAGGATTTTGCCAAATATCGCATTGCGGCCAACGACCAGGAGATCGCCGCAATGAAAAGCGGTTATACCGGCAACGAAGATGAGGATACCCTTAAACGGATGGCGGAAGAAGGCAATCCTTTTGCGGCGTATCATTTGGCAAAGCAACTGAAAGGCGAAAATGCGCTCTATGAAGATAAGGCATTGGAATGGTTGCAAACAGCCGCAAATGGCAAAGTCCATTCTGCATTGTTGGATTTAGCCGGTCAATCACCAGCCGAGCAAAAGGTGGCCATGCTCACCGAATCGGCACAGTGTGGCAACGCCCAGGCGAGTTGGCTGTTGGCGGTCGAATATAAAAACGCAAACGATCTTCCCCAAGCGGCATATTGGTTCAAGGTTGCCATGGAATGGGGCATTGAACAAGCAACGGATGGTGCCGCTGACTATGATGAACTTGTAAAAAATATTGCATTACAACTTTCCGAAAGCCGTGTATTGCCCCAACAAAGCAAGGTGTTACCAATCGTGTTGTGCGTTGTTGGTGTCCTTCTGTTGGCCGTTGTTGCTTTTGTTGTTATGTCGATATTTGGTTTAACGCCGACGAGAGGTGTCGAAGATCCGGAACCTGCCAATTACCAATCGGTGTCTGTTGATACGGTTGACGTTGACGATATTCAGGGTCAAACCTATTCGGTTACCGATCGAAAAGGGACGATGGAGTACGTTATTGACGAAGAAGTGTTTTTCGACAGAGACAGTAACCTTCTGTACCTCCAATTTGGATTGTCGGACTATGAAGAAACGGTGTATCTTCGCAGCAGCAACGGATGGCGCACCGAAACCATTGCTGCCGGGTCGGGTATTACCAAGGTGGATTGGCCGTATGTCACCGCCCCGTCTTATGTTGAGATCTGGGCAAAGTATGATGAAACGGACGGTCATTATATTAAGACCCACTACCTGAAGGTCACCGAAGGCACAACCGCAGGGGCCAATGAATGGCTGGAGGAAAAGTTTGATGACGACAGCCAAGCAGATGCCACAACTTCGGTAGCAAGTACGCAATCGACTGTGAAGAAAACCGAATCCACCGTTTCCCAGGTGGTTGCTGAATCTTCGTCAGCTGCCCAAACCGTTACCGGTTTGGCAAAGGATATTGTTGGCCAGTGGGAATCGTATGATGCGGTTACCTCCGTGTACAATGGCGAGACGATTCTCTATCTTAATCGGTGGACGTTCAATGCCGACGGTACGGTGCGTAGAGTATATTACGAGTGCAGTGCTGACGTAAACGGTTCTGAATATTATTTCGGAAAGTGCTGGTCACCCTATGACGGCGAGGCAGGAACGGGCACGTATACGCTGAACGGCGACGTTCTTACCATTACGTCCCGTGAAGAAAACGGTGATACATATCATACAACTGAATACGATGTGGAATATAACGGTACCATTTTGGAAGTGAATAATAAAGGGAAAATGATGAATTTCCAAAAGATCAATTAGCGCCTGCCGGGTTGGTGATCAATTCGATCCATAACCAGAGTGAATGAATAAGATAGCGGGAGAAATCATGAGCATTTGTGATTTCTCCCGCTATTTCTAATTCGTATATTCTGTTGGTTGTACTTTTGGCACAGTCAGCATATTTGAGATTGGTTTTACAACCCATTTTGTGGGCTATTTGGTTTTTATATCCTTGAAATTCTCAATGCCGTCGAATCCGTTCCATATTACTCCGGTCGCCACTACCGTTCCGTCTGCCTTTAAGCCAACGGTAACGATATCTCCGGCATAAATTGCAATAATATCTTCCCACTGGGAAACATCACATTGGCCGTAACCGTTGCCACCTGTAGCAACAACCGTTCCGTCGGCACGCAGACCAACGGTATGATAACTTCCCGTTGCGACAGAAACGATATCAGTCCAATCAGCCACGTCGCACCGCCCGTCCTTGTTCTGACCCACGGCAACTACAGTTCCGTCAGAGCGAAGGCCGACTGCATGGTTGGAAACAAGAGTGGAAACGTCAACGATATTCGTCCAGTTTTCAATTCCTGTATAATGGTTCGCATAATTTCCACTGAAGGGATCAGCAACAACGGTTCCATCTTCCAGAATGAAGAGAGCATAAAACGCATTGGCATGGATGCTCTTGACTCCGGAGTATACAGGTGCGGAATTGGAACCCCTAGAATATACGTCACCATTTGATGTAAGTCCCCAAAGATTATCTCCGCAGCCGGTTATGCTGACAATATTATTCCATCCTTCGATGGGATAACTGCCGTTTAGCGAAGTTGCGATAACCGTTCCGTCCGACTTAAGTCCGAAGGTCTGATTGAGCCCCGAGTGAATCGCCACAATATCCGTCCATTCATAGACCTCACACTGGCGGTTGGAGTTGTATCCTGTAGCCACCACCATACCGTTTGATCGCAGACCGACGAGATGATTGCCTCCGGCAGACACCGCAACAATATCGCTCCATGAGTCCACAGTCCAGTTTGTGACAAGGGCGTTCCCGCCTATGGCATAAACCGATCCGTCGTTTTTGATTCCCATGATAAAGTCATCGCTTACGGCTACCGTGTTCACTTTACCACGAACAATCTCATCCTTTTGTTCGTCATTTTCGACCTTGTTTGCTTCGGTTACCTTGTCGTTTGACCGTGCATCACCGTTGGTTCCATCGTTGTTTGTACCGCATCCGGCAAAAGCCAAAAGCAACATGGCGACAATGAGAGCGAGCGAAACGAATTTTTTGATATTCATAATGATCCCCCTTAAAATGTATATGCTCATTATAACATAGATACCCTGTTTACGAAGCACTATGTCATATATCCTTACCTTTAGCTGTTGAGTAGCAGCCGTCACTTCAGTATATTGATTATTTAGTGTGCGTGACCCTGTTAGTATATCACATTTTCTGCCGATTGACAAGAGAGTTTGTAAAACCTGCCACAGGTTCACAAAGGATTTGAAGAGTTGAAGGTCAACACAATTTTTGGATTGCCGTTAAATAACCATTGGCTTGTTAAAAGAAGTGAAAACAAACCCAAATTTTCTCAAAAAAACACTTGCACTATGGGAACGGTTGTGTTATAATCGTTTGGTAATGGTAAAAATCTATCACTATGCCATTATGTAAATCCACACATTTCCGGATGGGCGGTTGGTTGACGTCTCTCAGCAGGATGTTTTGCCGTCCGGCAAAGGAAATGGAGGAACAAACAAGGAGGAAAAAATCATGAGTGTAGTATCCATGAAACAACTGCTGGAAGCCGGTGTTCACTTTGGACACCAAACCCGCCGCTGGA
>CAYLYC010000116.1:0-4454 GCA_964387715.1 uncultured Eubacteriales bacterium
CATCTCTTGCATCAGCAACGCGCCAATACACATGAGAACCAAAGCAACCGTAAATCCAAAAATCAGATGAAGCAACTGATTGGAATGTTTTTTCGGTGATTGACTATGCTTCATGCTCCTTACACCGCCTTTCTAACGTTATTCCTCTAAAATCACAGGTAAGATCATCGGGCTTCTTCTGGTGGTTTGATATAAATACCGGGAAAGAGATTCCCGAATTTTATTTTTCGCCCCATTGATATCCTTGGTAGTATAAAACTTCAAATTCTCCAGCGTTTGTTCAGTAATGTGCCGTGCTTCCACCAAAAGCCGGTCATTTTCTTTTGCAAAAACAAATCCGCGTGAGATCAATTCCGGTCCGGATATCACTTGACCGGTGTAACTGTCAACCGATAAGGCAACCACAATAATACCGTCTTGGGACAGACGTTTGCGTTCCTGTAAAACAATACTTCCAACATCGCCCACGCCAAGACCGTCTACCAGCACCTGACCGGCGGGAACTTCCCCGTTCATGCGTATTTTTTTATCGGTTACTTCAATGACTTTGCCGATATCCGCAATGACGATATTGTTTTTCTTAATACCCAGTTCTTCAGCCAATTCCGAATGCTTACGCAAATGCATTTGCTCACCGTGTACCGGAACAAAGAACTTGGGCTTTATCAAGCTGAGCATCATTTTTAACTCTTCCTGACAAGCGTGACCGGACACGTGCACGTCATACATCCGTTCATACACGACCTGTGCGCCCAGTTTCATCAATTCATTGACGACAGCGTTAACCATCTTTTCGTTACCCGGGATGGGTGTAGCGGAAATAATGATTAAATCGTTGGGTGTCACGCTGATTTTGCGGTGATCGTTATATGCCATTCGGTGAAGGGCTGACATGGGCTCACCTTGGGAGCCGGTCGTAATGATCACCAATTGATCGTCCCGGTAATGACGGATCATATCCAGGGGAATCAAAACCCCTTCGGGTATTTTAAGATAACCCAACTCCCGTGCAATCGACACCACGTTTTCCATGCTTCTGCCAGACACACAAACCTTACGTTTGCATCGTACCGCTTCATCCACAATTTGTTGAACACGGTGAATATTGCTGGAAAAGGTTGCCACAACGATCCGCTTCTTCGCGGCGTTTTTAAAGAACTGAGAAAAGGTTGCGCCAACCTTGCTTTCGCTCATGGTAAAGCCGGGGCGAGTGGCGTTGGTAGAATCCATCAGCAAAGCCAGTACGCCTTCATTACCCAATCGGGCAAAACGGGACAGGTCGATCATATCACCGTCAATAGGCGTGGCATCAATTTTAAAGTCACCGGTCTGCACAATGGTGCCGATCGGCGTTTTAATGGCAACCGAAACCGCATCCGGTATGGAGTGGTTCACATGGATAAACTCAATTTGAAAACATCCCAATTTAACCTTATCGCCCGGTTTAACTTCTTTCAGCTTAACAGATTTTGTCAGTCCGTGTTCCTTCAGTTTCAGATTCACAAGACCTAATGTTAATTTTGTTCCATAAACAGGAATATTGGCTTGTTTCAAAAAATAAGGCAGTCCGCCAATGTGATCCTCGTGTCCGTGGGTAAGAATGATACCTTTGATACGGTCTTTGTGTTGCACAGCATAGGTAAAGTCCGGAATTACCATATCAATACCGGGCATTTCTGCATTGGGAAACGTCATGCCGCAATCAACGATAAACATATCCTCGCCGTATTCATACAGCGTCATATTTTTCCCGATTTCATTCAATCCCCCTAAAGGAATGATGCGTAAAGGTTGTTTCTTTGCGGTTTTGCTCGTTTTACTTTTCCCATTGGTTTTAACGGTTTTTTTCACCTTTCCCTTTGGGGTGTACCGCTGTTTATTAGTCGTTGTCATTCAAGTAATGTCCTCCAAGAAAATATATATGTAAACAATGTTGTTGGCAAATGGATATAACACACCAATTTACAAATGCTATTTTACTATATTTGCGCCATTCTGTCAAGGCGGTGATATGAATTATTATGGTGCATTTTCTACTCTTTAATCAAATATTTCCTTGCACTTGATGCAAAAAAATGCTATACTTTTAACACTATGTATGAAGGAGAATTTCTATGTTAGAAAAGAAACAGTTAGAAATTTTCACCGACGGCGCTTGTTCCGGCAATCCCGGTCCCGGCGGTTGGGGTGCCCTCCTGCGATATGAGGGACACGAAAAAGAACTATCCGGCGGCGAACCCTCTACCACTAACAACCGTATGGAGCTTACCGCCATCATACAAGCGCTATCTTGTTTAAAAGAGTCCTGTAAAGTAACGTTGACAACCGATTCCAAGTATGCCGCCGACGGCATCACCAAGGGCTGGGCTCGTTCCTGGCAAAGAAACGGATGGCGCAAAGCCGATAAAAAGCCGGCTCTCAACGCAGATCTGTGGGAAGAACTGTTGCGGCTGTTAGACCTGCATGATGTTACCATTGTTTGGGTTAAAGGTCACGCAGGACACCCGGAAAACGAGCGATGTGACAAACTTGCCACCGGCGCAATTGAACAGTATCGATAAGGAGAATGGATATGACCCAAAAAGAACGGGCGCGCTTTTGTGTTGAACAATTAAAACTCCGTTATCCCGATGCGGTCTGCTCTCTGAAAGCCGACGATCCGTTTCAGTTGTTGGTGGCGACCCGTCTTTCTGCCCAATGCACCGACGCAAGGGTGAATCTGGTTACACCGGAGTTATTTCGCCAGTACCCTTCCCCTGCCGCAATGGCAAAAGCAAGTTACGAACAAATCGAAGAGATCATTCAATCCTGCGGACTGTACAAAACCAAAGCCAAGAGTCTGGTGGACATGGCCAATATGCTGTGTGATCAATATGGCGGTCAGGTGCCGGACAGTTTAGAGGAACTCATCAAACTCCCGGGAATCGGCAGAAAGACAGCCAATCTGATCATGGGTGACATATATAAAAAACCGGGGTCTGTTGTGGCCGATACCCATTTGATTCGTATTACGAACCGGTTGGGTTTTGTGGATACAAACAATCCTTATCAAGTGGAAGTTCAATTGAGAAAAATTCTTCCGCCGGAGGAATCCAACGATTTTTGTCATCGTATCGTACATTTTGGCAGAGAGATTTGTTCTGCCAGAGCACCCAAATGTGATCGTTGTCCCTTAGCGCCGATTTGTAAAAAAAGAGGAATTTCATAAATTTATCTTGCAAAATGCAACGGCATCTGTTATACTATCCACATATGCAAATGCAATGACGGAGGATTCGTATTTTAGAATCACAGTAAGCAACCAAAGTTTTTGCTGTCAGAGAATGCAGGGCGATTGTTTTCAATCGGGTGGAACCCTGCTGAGCAAATGGTCTGCCGAATTTCTCTCCCGAGCAGCTTGTCCGAACAGTTATGTAAGACAAGCCGGTTGATGCCGTTATCCATTACGCTGCTGATTGGCAGTAAGAAGAGTGTTGCTCGTGGAAACAGAGCAAAATTCAGGTGGTACCGCGGAAGTATTGGCTTTCGTCCTGATTGTAGGACGAGGGCTTTTTTATTTGTATAAGGAGGAAACCAAATCGTGAAAGAACAATTAAAAGCAATCGGTCAAAACGCCGACCAACAACTGGAAGCAGCAGATTCGTTAGCCAAGTTAGAGGAACTGCGTGTTGCTTTTTTAGGCAAAAAAGGTGAACTGACCGCTATTTTGAAACAAATGGGCAAACTCACCCCGGAAGAACGCCCGGTAATGGGTCAAATGGCCAACAAGGTACGTGCTGAGATCGAATCAAAAATCGAAGAAAAAGCCCTTATCTTAAAAGCCAAGGAAGAAGAAATACAATTCGCCGCCGAAGCGGTAGACGTTACCCTTCCCGGCACAACCGCTAAAATGGGTGGTTTGCATCCCTTGAACCGTGTACTCAACGATATGATCGATATTTTCAAGTCCATGGGGTTCGATGTTGTTGACGGACCGGAAGTGGAAACCGATTATTACAACTTTGAAGCCCTGAACATCCCTGCCGACCATCCTGCCAGAGATATGCAGGACACCTTCTACGTTGGGGATGAACTGTTACTGCGCAGTCAAACCTCTGCAGCCCAGATCCGCACCATGGAAAATCGCAAACCCCCTATCCGTGTGATCTGCCCCGGTCGGGTATTCCGGGCTGACGAAGTGGATGCTACCCACTCCCCTGTTTTCCATCAAATTGAAGGTCTGGTTGTGGATAAGGACATTACCATGTGCGATTTGAAGGGTTGTCTGGAGCAGGTTGCCCGTGAAATTTACGGACCGGACGCTAAAATCAAATTCCGTCCCTCCTTCTTCCCCTTTACCGAGCCCAGTGTTGAGGTTGACGTATCCTGTCCCGAATGTGGCGGCAAGGGCTGCCGTGTTTGCAAAGGTGCCGGCTGGATCGAAATTTTAGGCGCCGGCATGGTGCATCCCAACG
>CAYLYC010000117.1:0-4436 GCA_964387715.1 uncultured Eubacteriales bacterium
CCCCCCAGGGGAAGCCAATATAACAGGCAATTTCCTCAAAGGGAAGCAAAAACATAACAATCCTACAAAACCTGAAAATGCTATTATTTTCACACTTTCCCTTTACTTTCCAGTTCTTTTTGGTATAATATGTATGAAACTGAACTCCATGGGAAAGGATTTGGCAATCATGATCATCGGCGCACAACTATACACCCTGCGGGACTACTGCAAGACCCCGGAGGATACATACGAAACCTTGAAAAAAGTGGCTGCTATGGGCTACACCGCGGTACAAATGTCCGGGGTTGGCAAAATTGAATACAGCCAATTTAAAGCATATTGCGATGAATTTGGTCTGGATATTGTTTGCACCCACAATCCCTTTGATCGCATTGTAAACGATACCGAGCAACTGATCAAAGATCACGAGGTGTTGGACTGCGATTACATCGGCATTGGCGCCCCTGTTCCCCAACAATGCGACACTTCCCAGCATTTCAAAGAATTTATTGATGCCCTTGCGGTTGCGGCAGAAAAAATTCACGCCGCCGGCAAGGTGTTCTGCTATCACAATCATCATCTGGAATTTCAGAAATTTGATGACGGTTTTGTTGCCATGGATTATATGCTGGAAACCATGCCCAAGCACGTGCAATTCATTGTGGACACCTTTTGGGTGGAATATACCGGCACCAACTCCGCCGATCATCTCAAACGGGTTGCCGGCAGAATTGACTGTGTGCACTACAAGGATCTGCTGGAACGCACCAAGGAAGACGGTGAGGTAGAAAAGGTTTACGCCGAAGTGGGCAAAGGCATTCTGGACTGGCCCTCCATCAACGCCGCTTGTGAAGCCGGCGGCACCAAATGGATCATTGTGGAGCAGGACGTGTGCGAGACCGATCCCTTTGAATGTTTGCAAACCAGTTACAACAACATCAAGGCCATGGGGTATCGCTAACGCCCCAAAAGAGGAGGAATCCTTATGTATAAGGTTGCTATTGTAGGATGCGGTTCCATTGCCCAGGTTCACGCTGCGGCGCTCAAAGGAATGAACCGGGTAACGGTGATTGGCTGTGCTGACGTGAACGTGGAACGTGCCGATCGCTTGGCACAGCAGTTGGACTGCCCTGCTTTTGACTCTCTGGAGGCAATGCTGGACGCCCAAAAGCCGGACGTGTTGCACATCTGCACACCCCATCATCTTCACGTACCCATGGCGTTGGAGGCCGCCCGGCGAGGCATTGCGGTACTCAGCGAAAAGCCGGAAGGCATTTCTGCCGATCAGTTGGACGCTTTGGCAAAGGCCGAGGAGGATGGCGCCCGGATCGGAATCTGCTTTCAAAACCGCTACAATGAAGCGGTGGAAGAAGCCCGGCTATTGCTGGAAAGCGGTAAGTCCGGTTCGGTTCGCGGGGTTCGTGCCTTTGTGACCTGGCACCGTGAAGCCCCTTATTATACCCACAGCGGTTGGCGGGGTTCTATGAAGACCGAAGGGGGCGGTGTGATGATCAACCAAGCCATCCACACCCTGGATCTGATTCAATACTTATGCGGATTCCCCAAAACCCTGGAGGGTCACGTGGATAACTACCACCTGAAAGGGGTTATTGACGTGGAGGATACCGCCACCATTTATATGCAACTGGAAAACAACGTGCCGGCTGTGATGTTTGCCACAACCTCTTATGCGGTGGATTCGCCGGTATTGTTGGAAATCGTTTGTGAAAACATGGTACTCCGTCTGGAAGGCAACACCTTAAAACTGCTGGATAAGGACGGCCATATCGAGATCACCTCCTCTCCGGTGGAATACCAAAAGACCAACACCGTGGGCAAATGCTATTGGGGTGACGGACACCCCAGTTTGTTCCGGGACTATTACCGTTGCCTGGAGCAAGGACTCCCCTTCCCCATCGGGGCAAAAGAAGGAGCCAAAGCGGTTCGGCTGTTACTGGCGCTGTATGAGTCCTCCCGTACCGGGAAACGAATGGAATTTTAACGGATAGTAAAAAGGACTGTAAAACGCAACGTTTTTACAGTCCTTTTTTTATTGATCCACTTCGATTATGCCGTGTTCTGCTTCAAACGCCGCCACGTGGCGCTTCAAAAACTGTTCCAACTCTTTGTTGGCAGAGCGCCCTTCATATTCCGCAACATAACGGAATTTCTGGAATAGTGTTCGGTCAACCCGCAATGTGTAACGAATCAAATCTTCTTTCATACCAACACCCCACATACAATTGCAATGTTATTTTGACTAAATTATAGCGAAAATATTGCGTCACAACGAAAATGGTGCTATAATAACATCAAAATGACGAATAGGATAAATAACACCTGTGACTGAATCAAGGTTTTTGCTGCGAAACCATCCATGGTTGGTGTGAACATAAGAAGCTGGCGACCAATGGTCGCCCCTACGATGGGGGTTGGAGGTTTTGCACTAAATATGCCTTCCCCTTGAGGGGAAGGTGGCAACCGCAGGTTGACGGATGAGGTGGAATAGCAACGGTGGAAGTTTCACCGTAAACATAGCGTTGTTCTTATAACGGATGCTTTGCATCCTACACCTCATCAGTCCTTCGGACAGCTTCCCCCGGGGGGGAAGCCGATATAGGGGTGGTGGTTTTTCCACTATCCTCTGGTTTTTGTTATACAAAAAAGGACTGTAAAACGCAACGTTTTTACAGTCCTTTTCTTATACCGATTTTACGGTTTTAATTCAATTCGGCCGGAAAACATGGTGTCTCCCTGTGGGCTTTTACCCATGAGCAGGAAGGTGTTGTTCTCTTGCTTTTTGTACAGCGTAACCGGCTCATAGGCCATCAATTCCTTGCGGTAATGGATCTGGAAGGTTTCAATGGCTTGATGCTCCTCCAAACACAGGGCATCCAGCATAAAACCGGCATACTTGGTGTTGTTCACGTGGCCGTTCATATCCAAATGGGAATAGCCGGGGATCAGGGTAAACCCCTCCCCTTCCGGTTCAAAGTCCCGAAGCCGGGGCATTTTGCCTTCAATGGCCAGTTCCTCCCGAAAGGCAAGTTCCGGCGGATAAATGTCCCGACCCCGAACCAGTTTCCGTTTTTGGCTGTCCATCATGGCCCAGTCAGAGGTGCCCCTTACCAGCAGTTTCCCCTCCAGGGTCTCCATGCGGTAATCTCTGCGGCAGGTAACCGAGGTGGATTCCAAAGGCCAGGTGACCAGGCGTACCTGCTGGTACATGACCGGGGTTTCCACCACCTGATACTCCAGCCCCGAGACGATCCACATTTTGTTTTGGGGCGCAAGTTGTGGGAAGCCGATGCCCAATTCCAGGGCGTGACGGCCGGCTACATCCTGAAACAAGTCCAACACCCCTGCCGGCTGCAACCGGTGATACCGGTCAAAATCGCAGGCACGCAAGGGGTATTCCATACTATAAACCGAGTTCATATTACAGCACCCGAACCGCAGCAATGACCGGTTGATCCGGCTTTGCTACCGTGCCGTTCCGGTCAAGAACCGGGGTGGCATCACAAATTTTATCCACCGTTTCCATTCCCTGGGTCACGTAACCGAAGGCGGCGTATTGACCGTCCAGGAACAAGCTGTCCTCATGGACGATAAAGAATTGAGATGAGGCGGAATCGTTAAACATGGAACGAGCCATGGAAATGGCGCCCCGGGTGTGCTTTAAGGGATTGGCGACGCCGTTGGCCGCAAACTCCCCTTTGATCTGTTCATCCGAACCGCCGGTGCCGTTGCCCAGGGGGTCGCCCCCTTGGATCATAAAGCCGGAAATGATGCGGTGGAAGGTCAGCCCGTCATAAAAGCCGTTTTTTGCCAGGCGCAAAAAGTTTTCCACGGTAATGGGGGCATGGTCGGCATCCAATTCCACACGAATGGTGCCGTAATCTCTGGTTTCGATCTCTACGTTGTGTTTACCGGTTAACATGGTTCATTCTCCTCATCGTTTTGAATTTCTCTGGCAGGACAGGCATCGGCGGCGGCAAAGATCCGCTCCAACACCCGATCTACCCCAATGTTGGCGGTGGAAGAAAAGGGGATCTTTTCAATATCCTTGGGTAAAAAGTCCAGTTCCTTTTCAAACTCTGCCAACCGTTTGTTGAATTGGGTTTTGTTTAATTTGTCCGCTTTGGTAAGCACGATCACAAAGGGCAGACCGCTGTCTGCCAAAAAGCGAAGCATGGTTTGGTCGTCCTTGGTGCAGGGATGGCGCATATCCACCAGTTGTACCACCAGGGCGATGTTCCGGTTTTGAGCAAAATATCCTTCCGCCAGTTCCGACCAGCGGCGCAATTCACTGCCCGGCCGTTTGGCGTAGCCGTAACCGGGAAAGTCCACAAACCGAACCTTGTCCACGTGATAAAAGTTGATGGTCACCGTTTTGCCCGGCGTAGCAGATACTCTTGCCAACGCTTTGCGGTTGAGCAATTTGTTCAGCAAGG
>CAYLYC010000118.1:0-4413 GCA_964387715.1 uncultured Eubacteriales bacterium
TCTGACCACGGTTTCACCAGAATGGGCATTGCCAACAGATTACAGTACTTTTTATTTGTTCCGGAGATAAAGGATAAAAATAAAGGATTGTTCGAAAAAATTGATTATACAGAATTTTTTAAGGTGTTATCTGACAAAGATATATTTAATTCCTTTTTGTTGCTTTTTAAGCGTGATGCTAAAAAGGCCTTTACGGAAAACTTGTTTGTAAAGGAATTGAATGTAGATTTAGAAAAAACAAAAGAAATTATAAAGGTATTAACAAAATATCATCTTATCAAGAAAACACAAATCGAACTTGATGACGAAATAAAAGATGTATACACCTTTTTCCCGACTCCGTCATTTGTAAGTTTCTTGATTTTTGCAAAAGAAATAATAGATCCGCCACAAAGTTTTGCTTTTTATTCAGAAGGTCGAGGAAAACCTTATTTGGTATAATAACTTTTGTAATAATGATGTATACGGAATTTGCCGTGATTTAAATATGCAGCGCCCCAAACCCATACGCCAAAAATTCAATGCTCACCATAGGGTTCGGGTTTGAATGTTCACCCTAAAGAAAAAGTATCCATTTCCGGTACCTTTTCATTCTGCTTGTGCCCATTTTCCCAACCGTTCCTCCTTGTTATCGCTTGAAAAAACGATAAAAACCGGTATGTTTTTTTGGCTGTTGTTCATTCTCAATTGATATTCGGCGTATATTGTATTCAAGGTTAGGAAGTGTGTACCGTGGAAAAAAAGAAGCATCATAAACCATCAACATCTCCATTGTTTCGAGTGATCAAAGCGGGTGTGCGTGCCGTGTATCCCAAATACCAAATTGAGGGTCTTGACCGGCTGCCGGATGAACCTTGTGTGATCGTGGGAAATCATAGTCAGATGCATGGCCCTATTGCCTGTGAACTGTATTTTCCGGACGATACTTATACCTGGTGTGCAGGACAAATGATGCATTTGAAGGACGTTCCCTCTTATGCCTTCCAGGATTTTTGGTCCCAAAAGCCAAAGCGTTCCCATTGGTATTATAAAGCGGCATCCTATGCCATTGCGCCGTTGTCAGTTTTGATTTTCAATAACGCCAGAACCATTGGGGTATATCGGGATAGCCGAATTCTTTCCACCTTTAAGGAAACGGTGTCACAGTTAATAAAAGGCAACCGGGTGATTATTTTTCCTGAACACGACCAAACGTACAATCATATTATATATGATTTTCAGGATCGGTTTATTGACATTGCCAAACTGTACCACAAACGAACCGGAAAGGAACTGCTGTTTGTTCCCCTGTACATTGCGCCCAAACGGAAATGCATGTATTTAGGAGAACCCACCCGTTTTTCTTCCCAGTGTCCGATTCAGGAGGAACGGGAACGGATCCGGGATCATTTAATGAATGAGATCACGTCGATCGCCTGCGCCTTACCCAAGCATACGGTGGTGCCTTACCGAAATATTCCCAAAAGCCAATATCCTTGTAACAAGGATGGGGAGGGGAGAATATGAAAAAACCAACGGTGGACTACCGTGGCTTTCGGTTGTCCAAACTGGGTGATCCAAGGTTTTCCCACTTGCTGCTGTTGTTGGGTTGGGTGGTATACTTTTTAGGGTATGTTTTAACCGAAAACCTGATACCGGCAGAAAAATGCTATTCGGTACACAGCCCCTTGGATGACCTGATCCCCTTTTGCGAAGTGTTTGTACTGCCCTATGTGGGATGGTATTTGCTGATCGTTTTTTCTTTGGGTTATTTTGCGCTTTACAATGTGGAAAGTTTCAAAAAACTGCAGATCTTCATTATGATAACCCAGGGTGTTGCGTTGCTCATTTACATTCTATTTCCCACCCGACAGGATCTTCGTCCCGTGGAATTTCCCCGGGATAACCTGCTTACCGATTTGGTGGGGCTGTTATATACGGTGGACACCAATACCGGCGTTTGCCCCTCTCTCCATTGCGCTTATTCCATTGGCATTGCCTCAGTCTGGCTGAAAGAACCGGATGTTTCCCGTTGGTTCAAGGGGTTTATTCTGGTGAGCGTCGTGCTCATTTGCCTTTCTACCATGTTTATCAAACAACATTCCGCGGTGGACTTTTTTGCGGCGTTGCCGATTTGCCTGTTGGCGGAACTGGTGTTATACGGCAAATACTATAAAAATAAATGGAAAAAAACCTGATAAAAAAGCGATGAAACCGTTCTTTGGGGAAGGACGGTTTCATCGCTTTTGCTATTTCAATCGGGTCACCAATTGGTCCATGCTTTTCCGCTTTTTCTCCCGCAACGGGTCGTCTTCCTCTGCATAGCCCAGGGTGATGACCAGCCGAACCGGATTGGTCAGTGAGCAAATATCCCGAATGGCCTGGTCGTCCAGCCATCCCAATATACAACTGCCAAGCCCTCTGGCGGTGGCTTCTGCGGTAATGTATGCGGCAACAATACCAATGTCCATGGAACGGTAATCGTTTCCTTTTAGTTTCGAACCAACCGCCGCAGTGCGTACGTAAGGTTCTTCCGAAAGCACCAGCATAACCGGCGCTTGTTGGGCAAAACGGTTCATCCCCATTCCCATGGTAGCACGGGCGACCTGACGGGCGCTTTCTCCTTCACATACGGTAATGTGATAGGGTTGCCCGTTGCAGGCAGAGGGGGCAAGTTGTGCCGCTTGTAAAACGGCTTGAATCTTTTCTTCTTCCACCTGGCGGTGGGGGCAGTATTTGCGGCAGGATTGGCGGTTTTGTGCAATTTGAGAAAAGTCCATATCATTTTCTCCTTTCATTTTATTATATATCGGAATGAATCAACGTAAAGTGATTTTTATCGAATCGAATCATGCCTTCGTCGCGCATTTTGCACAGTTCGTTTGACATGGCGCTTCGGTCTACCGAAAGAAAATCCGCAAGTTGCTGACGGTTAAATGGGATGTCAAAAGAGGAACCGTTATGCTTCTTTGCCTGGTCTGACAAATACGCCAATAGTTTTTCTCTGGTTGTGCGCTTGGACATATATCCCAGTTTTTGTACAAGCCCACGGTTCTTCTGGCTAATGGCGAAATAAATGTTTTGTATGACCAAGGAGTGAAAACGACAAGCGGCGGAACAAGTGGTCATCAAACGGGTCACGTCAAAAAATATAACGGCGCTATCCTGAATGGCGATCACGTTGGTTAAGAGTGGGCCGCTTTCAGGCGTGGCGTAGGATTCCCCAAACATCTCTCCCGGGGCGATATGGCTTAATATACTGCGGTTGCCCCAATAATCGTCGGTTTGTAGGTGCAACGCCCCGTCAACCAAAACCATAATATCCCGCAAATGTTCCCCTTGTCGCACAATATATTCGCCCTTTTTATAGGTGCGGAGTCTTGCATCAAGGCAGGTCAGCATGGATGCAATGTCTTCGTCGCCCAAGCCGGCAAACATACTGGTTTGTCTTAAAATGGGAATATATTCCTTCATAATTCACCTTTTCTGTTGTAAAAACAACCGATTTGTTTTGATTATTGTACTATAATATCATTGTAAAATCAAGAGAGGAGAATTGGTATGATAAGAAAAATTATCAAGATCGATGAAAACAAATGCAACGGCTGTGGACTCTGTGCCGCCGCCTGTCATGAAGGCGCAATAGAAATGATCGATGGAAAGGCAAAACTCACCCGTGAAGATTACTGTGACGGGTTGGGGGATTGTCTCCCGGCGTGTCCCACCGGGGCTATTACCTTTGAAGAACGGGAAGCCCCTGCCTATAACGAAGCCGCAGTTTTAGCGGCAAAGGCGAAAAAACCCTCGCCGCTGCCTTGCGGTTGTCCCGGCACGGCATCAAGAGCCATAAAACGAGAAACGGTTGTTCCGTCCTTTCACGAACCGGCAACCAGTCAGCTTTCCCAGTGGCCTGTACAAATTAAACTTGTTCCGGTCAACGCACCGTATTTTGACGGCGCCAATCTTTTGATTGCGGCGGATTGTACCGCGTATGCCTATGGGAATTTCCACAGCGAGTTTATCCGAAACCGCATCACGCTTATCGGTTGTCCTAAACTGGACGAGGGGGATTATGCTGACAAACTGACCGCTATCATTGCAAACAACAATATCAAAAGCGTCACGGTTGTTCGTATGGAAGTGCCTTGCTGCGGCGGCATTGAACTGGCAACAAAAAAAGCGCTGATGACAAGCGGCAAAATGATTCCCTGGCAGGTCATCACCATTTCCACCGATGGCAGGAAATTAGATTAAGGAAGGCACGGTTCCGTTGCCGGGGTGGTTGTTATTGTGTGCTGAAAGATGCGCTGAATCGAAAACGACAGATTCCCACGGGAATCTGTCGCTTTTTAATGTGTTCGAACTTTCGTTTACAGTGAAATGTTTTGCCTTATGGCAAAACGTGAAATAATGACCAACAGTCATTGTGAAATT
>CAYLYC010000119.1:0-4381 GCA_964387715.1 uncultured Eubacteriales bacterium
AAATCATCATCAATGATGAAATCCTCCCTTCGGTCGGATGAAATCGCTGCGGCGATGTATTTTTGCTTAAACTTAATTTCCATATTCGCAAGCAAAAAACTACCATAAAAACTACCGCACTACTGACGGTAAGGTAGTTTCGTGGTGTTAAATGTGGTTATTTACGGTTGCTAACCGAAGAAAATAAGGGAAAATGAGTTTAAATAATGATAGTAAAACATAATAATGCACAAAGATTGTGCTATAAATTTGAAGTAACGGAATAGGTTATGAAAAAAAGTTTGTTCAAAAAATTTTATATCACCTTTTTGGCAATCATGCTGGTGGGCTTTACCCTGTTGTCTGTGATCGTTCTTGCTTTTTCCGGTAACTACTGGATGGGACAAAACAAGAAAATGTTGGCAAACCAGGTGCAGACCATTGTGGATCAGGTGCAAAACGGCTCTTTGCTGTATCGGGGCGAATGGCTCTATCAGTATGTACGTCAGGTATCTTCTGTGGTGTGCCAGGCAACCGATTGCCAGATCCTGGTGGTGGACGACCGAGGGATGCCCCAGGTGGTTGTGGGGGATGCCTTTACCTTTAAACCGGTATCTTCAGCATACTTGAATCCCTACGATTGGGAAGAGGATTCCCGGAATACCGATCTGGGCGGCGCGTTGAAAGAGGATTGTCTGGTGGTGGGTGAACCCTATGCGGTGGATGAACAAACCGCCGGCGTGGTGTATGCGGTCATTCCCCTGGGGGAAATGAGCGGGTACGTGCGGGATCTGCTCACCTTGCTGTTCCTGGCAACCTTGTTGATTGCGGTATTGTTGTTGGCGGCCTCTTATTTTATGGCATCTGCTTTGGTGCGTCCCCTTACCCAAATGTCCCAGGCAGCCCGTTGCCTGGCACGGGGAGACTTTTCGAATCGCATCAAAAGCGACCGAAAGGATGAGATCGGTCAACTGGCGGAAGCGTTTAATGATATGACCCTGTCACTGGAGGCAGGGGAGAAGATGCGCCGGGGGTTTATTGCCAACGTGTCCCACGAATTGAAGACCCCTATGACCACCATTGCCGGGTTTGTGGATGGGGTGTTGGACGGCACCATCCCCCAGGAACAGCATGGGCAATATTTGCAAATTGTATCCGGCGAGGTAAAACGGTTATCCCGTCTGGTCAATACCCTGCTTAATTTGTCAAAACTGGAGTCAGGGGAGGTCACCCTGCATCCGGTTGCCATGGATCTTACCCAAACGGTGTGTGGTATTTCCTTTTTGTTCGAGCCCACGGTCAATCAAAAGCAATTGGCGTGGGAGGGATTGGAACAACTGCCTGAACTGTGGGTAAAGGGTGATGCCGACCTGCTTCACCAAGTGTTTTATAACCTCATCGATAACAGCGTCAAGTATACGCCGCCGGGCGGAACGGTTTCCTTCCGGGGGTGGCTGCAGGACGGCAAGGTGCATTTGGCGGTTCGCAATACCGGCAACGGCGTGAATGAGAAGCATTTGCCTTTTCTGTTTGACCGTTTTTATAAAGTAGACCAATCCCGGGGTGAGGATAAAAACAGCTTGGGACTGGGTTTATATTTGGTTAAAACCATCGTGGCATATCATTATGGAAATATTACCGTTCGCAGTATCGAAGGTGAGTTTTGCGAATTTGAAGTGGTTTTACCTGCATATCATAAAGAAGGAGAAGAAAGCAATGGATTGGAATGAACGAGATCCCCTCAACCCACCTGAAACGGAGGAGGATACCTTAAATAAACCGGAGGAACCGATAGAACAACCGGAGGAACCGGTAGAACAACCGGCGGAAACGGTGGAACAACCGGAGGAACCGGTGGAACACCCCCAATTTCATCAACCGGTACCTTCGGAGCAACCGCCGTGGTATTCCACACCCCAGTTTAATACCTATCATATACCGCCCCAAAACAATGACCAACAGCCGCCGGTCTTTGGGCAAACGCCCCCGGCAGACAATGGCTGGACACCGCCCCCCAAACCGGCACAAACCACCAATAAAGGGTTGCGCATCTTTGCCGGTGTGTTAGCGGCAGTCATGTTGTTGATCGCCGGTATCTGCGGTGGCTATTTGGCAGGAAAACACGGCATTGCATCCGATGACTCCTCCACTTCCAGCACCACGTCTTCCGGAGGAAGTACCGCCAACGGGAGCGGCGTAGGTTCGGCATCGGATTTCCAGGTACAAACCAGCGAGGGCTCGGAGGATGTGTATTCCTATGAACAGATCGTGGAAAAAGTATCGCCCAGCATTGTCAATATTACCGTGTATTCTCCCTCCGGAGAAGCCGGGTCTTATGCCTCCGGTATTATTATGGATGCCGATAAAGGATATGTGTTGACCAACGACCATATTTACAGCGAAACGGTCAATGCCAAGTTTTTGATTACCTTGAATGACGGTACGGAATTTTCCGCCACCTTTGTATCAGGGGACAGCCGCAGTGATATTGCCATTTTGAAAATCGACGATCCGAAAAATCTGGTGGCGGCAACCTTTTCCACACAGACCTTACACGTTGGGGAACGGGTGTTGGCCATCGGCCAGTCCTACGGTTATGCTGACACCGTTTCTGAAGGAATCGTTTCGGCGGTTGACCGCCGGGTCTCTTTAACCAGCGGCAGTTACAGCGAAAAGTATATTCAAACCACCGCTGCCATCAACCCCGGTAACTCCGGCGGCGCATTGGTGAATATGGCAGGTCAGGTGATTGGTGTAACCTCCGCCAAGATCGCCACAGAAGACGTAGAAGGATTGGGCTTTGCCATTCCCACCGAACAAGCCCTTTGGGTGGTGGAGAATTTGCAGAAAAACGGCAAGGTTGTGGGTCGTGCCAAACTGGGCATCACCTATACCGAGGTGGGTACGGTGCTTTCGGAAGTCAATGGCATCCCCACCGGTCTGTATATTCAAAGCATTTCCTCTGACAGCGATCTGTATGGTAAAGGATTTTCCCAGGGCGATGTGATCACCCACGTGAACGGGGAAACGATCACCATTGCCACCGATGTGTTGGATGTGATCGACAGTTCCTCCGCCGGGGACAAGTTGACCCTTACCATTTATCAGCAGAGTTCCGGAACCAGCAAAACGGTCACCGTGACCTTAAGCGAAGCAGAAAGCACCAACAGTTATACCACCGCTCAAAGCGATACCCAAAGCCGTACCAACAGTTACAACTATGAGTTTGATCTTCCTTAATAAACAAGCAAAAACCGCTGATGACTGTAGATCAGCGGTTTTTTGCACCTCAAAAGTGAAAATCATCATTTTAAAAAAACGAGAAAACAAAAGAAAATCGAAGAAATTAAGAGAAACAAAACAATAGTTTGAAAAAAATCCAAAAAATCGGTTGACAACCTCATCCGGCTGTGGTATTATCATCGGGCAGAAAAAAGTTTGAATGATTTTAATGGAGGAAAACGCTATGTCAACTTATATGCCCAAAACCGGCGAAATTGAACGTAAATGGTACGTAATCGATGCTGCCGGCAAACCCATGGGTCGTGTTGCTGCTGTTGCCGCTGATTTGCTGCGGGGCAAACGCAAACCCATCTTCACTCCTCACGTAGACTGCGGTGATCACGTTATCATCCTGAACGCTGATAAAGCCGTTCTCACCGGTCGCAAATTGGAGCAAAAATACTACTATCGTCACACCGGTTATATCGGTAACCTGAAAGAAGTTCAATACAAAACTTTGATGGCTACCCGTCCGGAACTCGCTATGGAATTGGCCGTTAAAGGCATGATTCCCGACAACTCCTTGGGCCGTGCTGCTTTGACCCGTCTGCGTGTATACAAAGGCACCGATCATAAGCATCAAGCACAAAAACCCGAAGAATATGCACTGTAAGGAGGTAACGCACTATGTATGATAGCAAACCCTATTTTTACGGTACCGGCCGCAGAAAAAGCTCTGTAGCCCGTGTACGCGTGTACAACGGCACCGGTAAAATCACCATCAACGATCGTGATATTGACGATTATTTTGGTCTCGAAACCTTGAAATTGATCGTGCGTCAACCTTTGGCAGCTACCGGTAATGAAGGCAAATTTGATATCGTTTGCCGTGTAGCCGGCGGCGGTGTAACCGGTCAAGCCGGTGCAATCCGTCACGGTTTGTCCCGTGCTTTGCTGCAATTTGATGCAGAACTTCGTCCTACTTTGAAAAAAGCCGGCTTCTTGACCCGCGACCCTCGCATGAAGGAACGGAAGAAATACGGCCTCAAAGGCGCTCGTCGTGCACCCCAGTTTTCCAAACGTTAGTTTTTGGATTACAATGGTTTATCAACAACCTCTCACTTCGGTGGGAGGTTGTTTTTTTATATAAAAATGTTTGTCAAACCCACTCTTGCGGTGC
>CAYLYC010000120.1:0-4351 GCA_964387715.1 uncultured Eubacteriales bacterium
CAGTTCCCGGGATATGGTGCGGCAAGGCAGTGAAAAAGCCGTGGTTTCAGCGGTGTTTGAGGGGTGCTCCTCCAAGGTGGCGGCCCTTGCGGATGAACTGGGTTTTCCCATGGAAGATGACAGCTTGTTGCTTCACCGTACCTTGACTGCCGATGGCCGTTCTACCTGTCGGATCAACGGCTATCCTGCCAACACGGCGGTGATGCGCCAATTGGCAGTACAACTCATCAATATTCACGGTCAGCAGGACAACCATGCCCTGTTGGATAGCGCAACCCACGGCGGTTTTGTGGATAGTTTGTTGGCTGACAGGACCCTTGTTTCCCGTTATCAGACCGCGTATGAACGCTACACATCCTTACAGGCAACCCTGCAGGGGATGGTGATGGCAGAAGACGAGAAAGCCCGGCGGATGGATATGCTTCGCTTCCAGGTGGATGAATTAACCGCCGCCAATCTGCAACCCGGTGAGACCGCCCAGTTGACCGCCCGTAAAAAAATAGCGGCAAACAGCGAGAAGATCGCCGCCACTTTGTCTGGCGCTCTTTCCCTTTTGGGGGGAGACGATATGAATGCCGGCGGTGTGGATCTGGTGCAACAGGCGGCAGGTCAATTGACGGAATGTTCCTCCTTCCTTGCCATGGATGGTTTGGATGAACGGCTGACTTCCCTTGGCTATGAAATTCAGTCGGCGTATGAAGAAATTCGAGATTTGTCGGAAGATCTGGTGTTTGATCCCAGAGAACTGGCGGAGATCGAAGAACGGCTGGATGTGCTTTACCGGCTTTCCCGGAAATACGGCCAGACCGAAGAGGAAATGTTGGCGTTCTTGGAACGGGCGCAGGAAGAATTGGAACAGTTGGAATCCGCTGAGGAAAATTGTCGTCAGATGGAACTGGAAATCAAAGCGGCGAAACAAGAAGCCGATCAATTGGCAGACCAGTTGTCCCATGCCCGGCAGGAAACCGCAAAACACCTGGATGCCGCCATCTGCGAGGAACTGTCTTATCTCAATATGCCCGGTGTGGCCTTTATCACCCGGTTCACTCCTTGCCAGTTGTATTCCGGCGGCAGTGAACGAATTGAGTTTCTCATTTCCGCCAATCCGGGCGAACCTCCCAAGCCCCTCTCAAAAATTGCGTCGGGCGGGGAACTGTCCCGAATTATGTTGGCCATCATCAGCGTATTGACCGGTAAGGATTCGGTGGATACCTTGATTTTTGACGAAATTGACGCCGGTATCAGCGGACGTGCCGCACGAAAGGTGGGGCAACGGCTGAAAAAAACGGCGCAACATCATCAGGTGATCTGCATTACCCATTTGGCGCAAATTGCCGCTATGGCAGACACCCACTATTTAATTGAAAAACAAGTAACCGACGGCCGTGCCAGTACGGTGGTTACGCCGGTGAGCGGAGATGCCCGTTTGGAAGAATTGGCCCGTATTATTGGCGGCGAGACGGTTACACCTGCATCCTTGCAAACCGCAAGAGAACTTATCGATCAAACAAACCCTTAATGTTGGAGGATTATTATGACAGTATATGAAGAACTGGTTGCCCGTGGGTTGATTGCCCAGGTAACCGACGAAGAAGAAATCAAAGACATGGTGAACAACGGCAAAGCGGTGTTCTATATCGGCTTCGACCCCACCGCTGACAGTTTGCATGTGGGTCATTTTATGGCGCTTTGCTTAATGAAACGGTTGCAAATGGCAGGAAACCGACCCATCGCCCTTATTGGCGGCGGCACTGCCATGATCGGCGACCCTTCCGGCCGTACCGATATGCGTCAAATGATGACCAAGGAAACCATCGCTCATAACTGTGAATGCTTTAAAAAGCAAATGAGCCGGTTTATCGATTTTTCCGAAGGTAAAGCCATGATGGTCAATAATGCCGATTGGCTTCTTGACCTGAACTACGTGGAGTTGCTTCGTGAAGTGGGGGCTTGTTTCTCGGTCAACAATATGCTCCGTGCTGAATGTTACAAACAACGGATGGAAAAAGGTCTTTCCTTCCTGGAATTTAACTACATGATCATGCAATCCTACGACTTTTATGCACTGTATCAAAAATACGGTTGTAATATGCAGTTCGGCGGGGATGACCAATGGTCCAATATGCTGGGCGGTACTGAACTTATCCGAAAAAAATTGGGAAAAGACGCCTATGCCATGACCATCACCTTATTGCTGAATTCTGAAGGCAAAAAGATGGGTAAGACCCAAAAAGGTGCTGTGTGGCTGGATGCAGAAAAAACCTCTCCCTATGAATTTTATCAATATTGGCGCAATGTGGATGACGCCGATGTCATTAAGTGCATGAAAATGCTGACCTTTGTTCCGCTGGATGAAATCGATGAATTGGCAAAGGCCCAGGGGAGCGAACTCAACGCTGTCAAAGCACGTCTTGCCTATGAACTGACTGCGATGGTTCACGGCAACGATGAGGCCGACAAAGCCAAAGCGGCAGCCGAAGCCCTGTTTGGCGGCGGCGGTAACCTGGAAAACGTGCCTACTACCGAACTGACCGATGCCGACTTTAACGACGGCGGTATTGTGATTACCGACCTGCTGATTCGTTGCGGTCTGTGTTCCTCCAAAGGGGAGGCCAAACGGCTGATCCAACAAGGGGGCGTAGCGGTGAATGACCAAAAAATCACCGATCCCTTTGGCGTGGTTGGGGCAGATGCCTTTGCAGAAGGTCACGCTATGATTAAAAAAGGTAAGAAAACCTACCATAAGGCAGTGAAGGCATAATGAAACGAGCAAGTGGCGTATTGATGCCCATCTTTTCTTTGCCGGGGGACTATTCCATCGGCAGTTTTGGGAAAGAGGCCTTCTCCTGGATCGACTTTTTGGCAGATAACGGTTTTTCCTATTGGCAAATTTTGCCCATGGGTGTAACCGATCATTTTCATTCTCCCTATCAATCCTATTCTGCCTTTAGCGGCAATCCATATTTTATTGATCTGCCCACTCTGGCACAGCAGGGGTTGATTACCCGGGAGGAACTGAATAAGGCAAAGCAAATAACGCCCTATCTTTGCGAGTATGACCGTTTGGAAAAGGAACGCATGGCGTTGCTGAAAAAGGCGTCTACCCGTGTTTCCCAAAAAGAACGGGATGCCATTGTCAAGTGGGCAAAAGAAACCTATGCCGGCGATGTGGCAACCTTTATGGCGTTGAAAGAAAAAAACGGCGGAAAATGCTGGGTGGAATGGAGCCACCATACCCCGGATGCCGACACGGAATTTATGTGGCAGTTTACCCAATACCATTTTTTCCGGCAATGGCACAAGGTGGTGGCGTATGCCCACACGAAAAACATCCGTATTATTGGCGATCTGCCCATTTACGTGTCCTATGACAGTTGTGATGTGTGGAGTCATCGGGAGCAATTTATGCTGGACGAAACCGGACATCCTACCCATGTGGCAGGTTGTCCTCCCGATTATTTCGCCAAAGAGGGTCAACTGTGGGGCAATCCCTTGTACCATTGGGAAAGAATGAAGCAGGATGGCTTTGATTGGTGGAAACAACGTATTCAATTTTCCTTATCCGATTTAGACGGACTTCGGCTTGATCACTTCCGTGGTTTTGAATCCTTTTGGGCAGTACCGGCGGATGCCAAAACTGCCGCATCGGGCAAATGGATGAAAGGACCGGGCATGGATTTTGTTCATGCGATTCAGGATGTTGCCAAGGGGATCGACGGGGACAAACTGATCATCGCAGAGGATTTGGGCGAGATCACACCCCAGGTGGAGCAATTGGTGAAGGACAGCGGTTTCCCGGGGATGCGGGTATTCCAGTTTGCCTTTTTAGGGGGGGATAATCCCCATTTGCCCCATAATTATATTCAAAATTGTGTTGCTTATTCCGGCACGCATGATAACAATACCCTGCTGGGTTATTTGTGGGAACTGGACGATTCGACCCGAAAAACCATGCTTTCCTATTGCGGCTTTCATGGTTCTGATTGGGGAACCGGTTGGCGGGATGTGCTTCGTGTGATGATGGCAAGTTCTGCCAATTTGGTGATCTTCCCCGTTCAGGATTTGCTGGGATATGGCAGAGATACCCGTATCAACAAACCCGGCATCGCCCAAGAAAACTGGCAGGTGCGCTTTACCGGGGAACAATTAGCAACCATTGATACCGGCTATTTTAAACAATTGCATCAAATGTATTACCGGTAATCATCCATCATCAACATTTAAATATTAAGCAAAAACCGGCATCGATTTCCGATGCCGGTTTATTTAGTTGGCGTCTTTAGGCGTGGAAATAAACCCCCGGTTCTACCGGGGGAGGAAAAAGAGCGAAGCTAAAATAAAAGGCGCGAGC
>CAYLYC010000121.1:0-4317 GCA_964387715.1 uncultured Eubacteriales bacterium
CTTCGCCTTGATTTGCTTGACGACCACAACAAACCGTGATATAATAACCTCGTTAATCGCATCCTGAAAAACCCCAAAGGAGAATATACAATGGGCTGTATCATTGAATTTTTCGTTGAATTATTCGTTGAAGGAATCTTTGAACTGTTTGGATATTGTTACATAAAGTTAATGCACTTGATCGTTCCCAACAAAACTGTCTCTGAAAAAGCGAAACGGATCATGAAAGGTATTGCGGCAACGTTTGCGGCACTTTTAGCCGTTGCCTTACTCATCGGATTTATTCTTTTCGTACAAGATGATCCTTCCATCAAGACAATTGGTAGATATATGACATGTATATCGTTGGCGTTGATGGTATTGCAAATCGCAGTAGGAATTGTTGTGAAAATTGGCAACCATTTCAAAATGTGAGTGTTCCCTGCTTTTAGCAAGTCTTTCACATTTTTATTGTACTGATAACGTATTGATTATGAAAAGGTTTGCTTTTTTGACAAACCTGTGTTATACTGACACAAAGGATCAATACGAAAGAGGAATGAATATGGCATTAAAAGAATCGGGCGAAATGTATCTTGAGACCATCTATGTATTATCCAAAACCAAAAGTGCAGTTCGTTCTATTGATATCTGCGAATCAATGGGCTATTCCAAACCAAGCGTAAGCCGTGCTGTTGGCCTGTTAAAAAACGGCGGTTACATCACGGTAAACCCGGATGGGTATATCTCCTTAACCGATGAAGGACTGGAAGTGGCCGAGAATATTTACACCCGGCATACTGTTTTAACAAAAATCCTTGTGGCGTTAGGTGTGGATGAAACAACTGCGGCGGATGATGCTTGTCGTGTTGAACACGTGATCAGCGAAACCACATTCCGGGCAATGCAGGAATATATCAAAAAGTTATAAAAAGATGAAATGCTCTCAAGGGATGTGCCTTGAGAGCTTTTTCTATACCTTACCTAATTCTTTCGAACGGGCATACGCTCGCTTTATCGCCTCTTGAACAGCATTTTCAAACGAGTCGTTTTCCAATGCGGTTAAACCGGCTAACGTGCTTCCACCGGGGCTACACACAGCGTCACGCAATTCTTTAGGGGTCTTCCCTTCCGCAAGTAACATATTGGCAGAGCCGATTAAGGTTTGGGCGGCGTACATGATTCCCTTTTCCATAGGAACACCGCATTGCTCTGCTCCCTTTGCCAACAATTCCGCAAAAAGATATACAAACGCAGGGCCTGAACCGGCAATTGCGCTGGCGGCGTCGATCATTTCTTCTTCAATAACGTCCAGACAACCGGCTTGATCCAGCAATTGTAAGACCAAGGATAATTGTTCCTTACTAACGTATTGGTTGTGACAAATTTCAATCATACCCAAGCCCAGTTTCACCGGCGTATTAGGCATGATACGAACAATAGCATGGTTTTCTCCTGCCAAGGATTGGATGGTTGCAAGAGAAACACCGGCAGCCATGGAAATTAACAGCGGCTTATTCGTCCGCTTTGCTAAAACAGGAGCGATCTTTTCAAACAGACCCACCATTCCTTGGGGTTTCACACCAAGAAAAATAACGTCGCATTGATCGACCACCGTTGTCAGATCAGCCACCGTTCCGTTAACGGTGTTTGCCAAGTCGCTGGCTTTATCGGTAATCGTATCGGTGAGTACAATTTGAATGTCCGGGTTGCCTTTTGCTACTGCAACAGCCAAAGCACCGCCCATATTACCGCAACCAATAAAACCGCATTTCATGGTAATCCTCCTTAACGAATCTGACCGTTGCCGGTGATGATGTATTTGTAGGTGTTTAATTCATTCAAGCCAATGGGGCCTCTGGCGTGAAGCCGTTGGGTGGAAATGCCAATTTCGCCGCCAAAACCAAATTCGCCGCCATCGGTAAACCGTGTTGAAGCGTTTACGTATACTGCTGAACTGTCAACACCGGATGTAAAAGCGGTTATAGCATCCCCGTTGTCAGACACAATGGATTCGCTGTGTCCGGTGGAATGAGCCCCAATGTGAGCCACCGCTTCATCTATACTGTCAACCACTTTAATGGCTAAAATGTAATCTAAAAATTCCGTGTCGAAATCATCCGCACCGGCGGACTCTCCTTGAATCATTTGTGCCGCAGTTTCATCTAAACGCAAGGCAACGGGCGTATCACCCCGATGAGTGCGATCATCGGTCAGCGCCTTTTTGAGCATAGGTAAGAACTGCCCGGCTACGTCTTTATGCACCAGACACACCTCTGCCGCATTGCAAACAGAGGGTCGACTTGCTTTGGCGTTTTCAACAATGGAAACCGCCTTGCTCAAATCCGCATATTTGTCAACATAAACATGACAGATCCCAGTCCCGGTTTGAATACAAGGCACTTTTGCTTGTGATACACAGCGGTCGATCAGTGATTTACCGCCCCTGGGAATCAACAAGTCAACATATCCAACCGCTTCCATCAATGCCGCGGCGCTGTCTCTTGAGGTGTCCTGAATCAACTGAATAAAATCGGTTGATAATCCCAATTGCGCCAGTCCTTTTCGCATGGCGTTGGCGATGGCATTGGAGGAATGAAACGCTTCTTTTCCCCCACGCAATACACAAACATTACCGCTGGCAAACGCCAGAGCCGCCGCATCGGACGTAACGTTGGGACGGCTTTCATAAATCATGGCAATCACACCAAAAGGAACAGCCACCTTCTTAACTTCCAGCCCGTTGGGGCGTATATCGGTGGATAACGTTCGTCCCACAGGGTCGGGCTGATTGGCAATGATTTTAATGCTTTCGGTCATGCCTAATAAACGCTGGTGATTTAACGTCAGCCGATCGATCATTGCCGGTGAAAGTACGCCGGTAGCATGATCGATATCGATTTGATTGGCTTGTAGAATGATATCCTCATCCTGCATAATACAATCAGCCATGGTCAGTAACGCCTGTTTTTTTGTAGCACTATCCAAGTTAGCCAATTGAATTTTTGCGGCTTTCGCACGCTGTAAAATTTCCTGTGTAGTCATTCTTACGCCTCTTTTCGACCTAAAAAACGAGTGCCAACCTGCTTCCCTTCCACAATTTCATAGAGGATCTCCGGATCCTGTCCGTTGGCAATCACCATATCACAACCGATTTCAGTTGCCATTTTTGCCGCCAGTAACTTGGTGGCCATACCGCCTGTGCCCAGTGATGAACCGGCGCCGCCCCCGAAACTCATGATCGTATCATCAATGGTTTCAACCACAGGAATCAAGGTGGCGGTTTGATCGGTGTGAGGGTCTGCGGTGTACAAACCGTTAATATCAGACAGCAATACCAACAAATCGGCTTTCATAACGGAGGAAACAATAGCAGATAAGGTATCGTTATCCCCTATTCCGATTTCGTCGGTCACAACGGTATCGTTTTCATTGATAATGGGCAACGCTTGAAATTCAAACAAGCGATTCATGGTATTGATAAAATTGGTGAGACGGATTTGGTCGTGAATATCCGAACCGGTGAGCAAAATTTGCGCCACAGTGTGGTTATATTGAGAAAACAGCCGGTCGTAGGTATACATCAGTTCACATTGCCCAACTGCGGCGGCGGCCTGATGTGTTGGGATATCATTACCCCGTTCCTTGAGCATCAATTTGCCGATACCCATGCCAATCGCACCGGAAGAAACCAAAATAATTTCGTGTCCGGCGTTTTTCAAGTCACTGAGCACTTTGCAAAGAGACTCCACCCGGCGAATATTCAAATTACCGTTTTGATAAGCCAGAGTTGATGTCCCGACTTTTACCGTAATACGCATTACTTTTCACCCTTTTTGTCCTTTAATTCCTCTAAATTATAGGGAGTGGTTTGGTATACAAAATAGTTCAACCAGTTGGAATACAACAAATTCGCATGACCACGCCAGGTTACCATCGGTTCCTTTGTTGGGTCATCACCAGGAAAATAATGATACGGAATATGGATGGGTTTGCCGGCGGCAAGATCCCGTTCATATTCTTTTTTCAGCGTATTGCCGTCATATTCCGAATGTCCGGTAATAAAGATTTGTTTTCCGTTTTCGGTGGATACCGCATAAACCCCAGCCATTTCAGAGGATGCCAATATCTTCAATTCAGGAACTGCTTCAATATCAGCCCGTTCTACCGTTGTATGACGGGAATGAGGTACCATAAATACGTCATCAAAGCCACGCAACAAAATAGAGCGTTTATAATCCGCTACATGTGGGAAAATGCCGAACATTTTTTCCGGCAGAGGTCGTTTCGGCACACCGAAATGGTAATACAGCCCTGCCTGTGCCCCCCAGCAGATAT
>CAYLYC010000122.1:0-4216 GCA_964387715.1 uncultured Eubacteriales bacterium
GGCAACGCCTTCCAAAGCCAGGAGATTTCCTTGGTCAATGGTGTCATAATCGGCGGGATTATCAAATACCAAGGGCAGGATCCCTGCGTTTACCAAGTTGGCGCAATGGATACGGGCAAAGGATTTTACAATAACAGCCCGAACCCCTAAATACAACGGAACCAAAGCGGCGTGTTCCCGGGAAGACCCTTGGCCGTAGTTTTCGCCACCGATGACAAAGCCGCCGCCTACTTCTTTACAACGGGCGGGGAAGGTGGTGTCGCAAACCCCGAAGCAATACTGAGAAAGGTGAGGGATGTTGGAACGGTAAGGCAAGATTTTTGCCCCTGCAGGCATAATATGGTCGGTGGTAATATTATCCCCAACCTTCAATACGGCAGACTTTTCAATGGTTTCTTCCAAGGCATGGGAAACGGGGAATTCTTTAATGTTAGGACCCCGCAACACTTCCACACTGTCCATTTCTTCCACAGAAGCAGGGGGATCGATCATATTGTCGTTAATTAAGAACCGAGAGGGCATGACGAATTCTTCGATGGGTTCCAGGGTGGTGGGGTCGCTAAGAACCCCTGTCAGTGCTGAAGCTGCGGCGGTTTCGGGGCTGACCAAAAATACTTTAGCGTCAGCAGTACCGCTGCGACCTTCAAAGTTGCGGTTGAAGGTCCGCAAGGAGATCCCGGCGGAGTTGGGGGATTGCCCCATACCAATGCAAGGCCCGCAAGCACATTCCAGTACACGGCCACCGGCGGCAATGATATCTGCCAAAGCACCGTTCATCGCCATCATGTTGAACACCTGGCGGGAACCGGGAGAAATGGTCAAGCTCACAGTGGGAGCAACGGTTTTGCCCCGCAAAATGGCGGCAACCTTCATCATATCCAGCAGGGAGGAGTTGGTGCAAGAGCCAATGCAAACCTGATCCACAGGAAGCCCTGCCAAGGCGGACACCGATTGCACAGCGTCGGGGCTGTGGGGCATGGCGGCGGCAGGTTCCAGGGTAGACAGGTCAATGTCGATAACCGTTTCGTAAGTGGCATCGGCATCGGGAGCCAGAGGAACGTAATCTTCTTCACGGTCCTGGGCTTTCAAAAAAGCACGGGTGATTTCATCCGAAGGGAAAATAGAGGTGGTGGCACCCAATTCCGCACCCATGTTGGTAATGGTGGCACGTTCCGGCACAGAAAGAGTGGCAACCCCTTCCCCACCATATTCGATCACTCTGCCCACCCCGCCTTTAACCGAAAGGCGGCGAAGCACTTCCAGAATAATATCTTTGGCGGCAACAAAGGGACGCAACTTCCCTGTTAAATTGACTTTTAAAACCTTAGGCATGGGAATGTAATAGGTACCGCCGCCCATGGCAACGGCAACGTCCATCCCGCCGGCACCCATGGCAAGCATACCGATCCCGCCGCCTGTGGGAGTGTGGCTGTCAGACCCGATGAGGGTCTTGCCGGGAATCCCGAACCGTTCCAGGTGAACCTGGTGGCAAATGCCGTTGCCGGGACGGGAATAGTAAATGCCGTGTTTTTTACATACCGTGCGGATAAACCGATGGTCGTCCGCATTTTCGAACCCATTTTGCAGGGTGTTGTGGTCAATGTAAGCAACCGATTTTTCGGTTTTTACCCGAGGTACACCCATGGCTTCAAATTCCAGATAGGCCATGGTACCGGTAGCATCTTGTGTTAAGGTTTGGTCAATGCGTAAGCCGATATCAGTGCCGGCGACCATTTCGCCGCTCACCAAATGCGCTTTGATAATTTTTTCCGCAAGATTCATACCCATTTTGAATCATCCTTCTTTGTAAAATAAATAAGTACCTTTATTTTAGCACAAATAAAGGTACTTGTAAATATCTTTTCACAAAAAACAAGGGGTAAAACCCAAAACTTGTTTACTTTTTTATCAATTTAGTTGATGCCCAGGTAAGGACGGGCATCCACAGCCGAACCGTTGATGCGCACTTCAAAGTGCAAATGGTAGGCACTGGCACGACCGGTGATCCCTACTGCGGCGATATAATCACCACGGGATACCGTTTGGCCGGTTACAGCAGAAATGGAGCTGCAATGAGAATACAGGGTGGAAACGCCGTCACCGTGGTCGATCACACAATAGTAGCCGTAGCCTGATTCCCATCCCACGTAGGTAACCACGCCGTCTTCTGCTGCGAAGATGGCAGTACCGTTGGGGGCAAGAATGTCGGTGCCTTTATGGTTTCGTCCGTCACCGAAGTAGGAAGAAATATTCGATACCGTGGCGTTTTCCACCGGCCAGAACATACAATTCCCGTCGTCATCGCTGTTGGCTTTGGAATATTGCTTTGTCCCCACGGTTATGATCTGGCTCACCGGTTGTTTGGTAACGGTTTGGGATACGATCTCCCGGTCCACTTCTTTACCGTCCACATACGAAACGTTGGCAACCACTTGTGCTTCCCCTTCTTGACCGGCACGGGTGGTAAAACGATAGCCAACGTATTTGGTAGCGTCACCTTTTTCCACCACATCAAAGTCGATTGCTTGGGTGTAGGTTTCTTTTACCGTTTGCATCACGGTGAGAACCGAAGACAGTTCTTCCGCACTTACGGTGTCACGAATGGCATCCGCCGCAAACAGGCCGTTCACATATTCAATGGTGTTGGCAAAGGACAATGCTTCTTTACCGGTGGTTTTGGCATAATTGTCAACCACTTGGCTCATGGCGGTTTCAATGGATGCGGCATCTTTGCAAACCACGATCAATTGACCGTCTACATACAAGCCAACCCCGGGATGGATCTCATCCGATGCTTCTATAATGTTTTCACAGATCTCATTCACGTCATTAACCGAACCGGCAGATACAACCGTTAAAGAATAGGTTACTTTTTTGGCGGAAAAGTCATTATCCACCACCCGGTTGCTGATCAAACGACAGGCGTCATCCACCACCGATTCGCTGGAAACGTAGCCAACGTTGGCGCCGTCATACCGAACTTCATAAGCCATGGTAAAGGCGGTCCATCCGGAAATACAAGCCACCAGCACAACCGCCGCCAGACCCATGGGTGCAAAACGAACAACACCGCGTTTTACTTTGGGCAGAACCGCAACCAGGCGTTGTTCCAACCGATAACCCACGTGGGCAACCGCCCGTTTATATCCGTAACGATGGGCAATATACAGAAAGCGTTTAATAGCAAAAACCAAACGGGCAGCCACCCGATTGCCTTTTCTTACCGCACGCAATACCAGTTGAATCACCGGTTGCAGTACAAACAACAACCCGGTACGGCACAGGTCAGCAACCGTTCTGCCTGCCGCCATCAACTGTTTCAATAAATTACTCATAAAAAGGAGAAACCCCTCTCGTCTGATAAAATGTAAAAGGTTAAAATTTTGTAACCTTTGTAATTATTATACCGAAAAGTTACAAAATTGCAACCTTTTCGGAACGCTTTCTACTTTCTCGATATTTTATAGGAATAATCCCAGTGCAATTTTGTGCAGTTTTAACAACGAATCTATGATGTGCACTTCATATTCCCTTCTTTTTTGTTACCATTGTATGCCAGACAAAGGTTACAAAATTCACATTTTTTGTAACCTTTTTGCCAAATCCTTCCTCTCATTCCCCACTTTGCATATCCCGGCGAAAACGCAAAATCATAATCTTAATCAAACAGGAAGGATGATAACCATGACATTGACCCAAAAAGAAACCCAATATCTCAACGAATTTAAATCCCAAGAGCAGTTGTGTATTGAAAAATACACCAAGTATTCCCAAGAGGCCTGTAACCCCACCTTGAAGAATATGTTTTCTGCGCTATCGCAGGAGGAACAGAAGCACCTGAACACCATCAACGGCATCCTGGAGGGGAAAGAACCGGAAAACCAACCGGCTCCCAGCGCCACCGATGCCGTTTGCAACGATTGCGCCCCTTACACCGATCAGCAGTCAAAACAGGCAGACAAATACCTGTGTCAGGATATGCTTGCTATGGAAAAACACGTGTCCGGCGGTTACAATACCGGTATTTTTGAATGTTCCCACCCCGCCCTGCGGGACACTTTAGCCCATATTCAAAAAGAGGAGCAAAATCACGGTGAACGGTTGTATTCCTTTAGGGTAAACATTGAAACCCCAACCCGCCGCAAAGTGGTATATTTCGGCGCTTTTTGCTCCGCTCTCGCTTGAAAGGCACAAAGCATTCCTGCACTCGACCGAA
>CAYLYC010000123.1:0-4205 GCA_964387715.1 uncultured Eubacteriales bacterium
GATTTAGTTACTGTTTTGTGAGGTTATTATATCATATTTTCCCGATTCGTAAAGAGTTTTTTCTTTTTACTTGCAAAATTCACCGTTTTATGTAACAATATATAGTAACAGAGCCAGAAAAAGGGGTGGATGGTTTGCAATACTATTTGGCAGTAGATATCGGCGCTTCCAGCGGCCGCCACATGATCGGCTGGGTGGATGAGGGCAAAATTCATCTGGAAGAAATGTACCGTTTTGAAAACAACCTGGTACAAAAGGACGGGCATTTGTGTTGGGATACCAACCATTTGTTTGCCAGTATTGTGGAAGGGATGAAGGCCTGTAAAGCCGCCGGAAAAATTCCTGTGACCATGGGCATTGACACCTGGGCAGTTGATTTTGTGCTGTTGGATGATGCCGGTCAACCCATCGGCCCGGCTGTGGGGTATCGGGACAGCCGCACGGCGGATATGGACAAAGAGGTGGAAGAAATCCTCTCTTTTGAGCAACTGTATCGCCGAACCGGAATCCAGAAACTGGCCTTTAATACGGTTTATCAGTTGATGGCGGTTAAGAAAAACCATCCGGAATGGCTGGAACAAGCCAAAACCTTTTTGATGATTCCCGATTACTTCAATTACTTACTCACCGGTGTGGCAAAACAGGAATACACCAACGCCACCAGCACCGCCTTGGTGGATGCGCATACCAAAACCTGGGACAAGGAACTGATAGAACAACTGGGGTTTCCCACCCGTCTGTTTGGTCGGTTGTCCCTGCCGGGGGAAGCGGTTGGCACCCTGACTCATGAAATCAAGCAACAAGTGGGGTTTGACTGCACCGTTCTGTTACCTGCCACCCATGATACCGGCAGTGCTTTCCTGGCGGTACCTGCGGACAACGATACCAGCGTGTACATCAGCAGCGGAACCTGGAGTTTGCTTGGGGTGGAAAACAAAGAAGCCATCACCTCTCCCCAAAGCGCCAAAGCCAACTTTACCAACGAAGGGGGCTATGAGTATCGGTTCCGGTATTTGAAAAACATTATGGGGCTGTGGATGATTCAATCCATTCGCCGCAATTTGAATAAACAATATTCCTTTGCCCAGTTGGAAGAAATGGCAAAAGAAGCGGAGGGCTTTACCGCCCGGGTGGACGTGAATGACCCTGCTTTTTTAGCGCCGGACAACATGATGGAGGCGGTAAAGGAAATGTGCGTCAAGACCGGTCAGCCGGTACCCGAGACCATTGGGGAATTGATGCAATGTGTATATTCCAGTTTGGCGGATTGCTATGCCAGAGCCGTTGCCGGTTTAGAACACCTCACCGGTAAACGGTACACCGCCATTCATATCGTAGGGGGCGGCAGTAAAGACGGGTATCTGAATGCTTTGACCGCCAAAGCCACCGGTCTGCCGGTCATTGCAGGCCCTACCGAAGGCACTGCCCTTGGGAATTTGATGGTGCAAATGATTGCCGGCGGTGATTTTGCCCATCTGCAAGACGCCCGTAACGCCATTGGCAACAGTTTTGAATTGAAACGATTTTGAGAGGAGAGAACAGCATGTTTGAACAAGCAAAATCCCTGTACGCCGCCGTTGGCGTGGATGTAGAAGCCGCTCTTGCTGCCCTGAAGGCCACTCCCATCAGTATCCATTGTTGGCAGGGGGACGACGTGATTGGTTTTGAGCCCTCCGCCACCGCTGCTTCCGGCGGTATCCAAACCACCGGGAATCATCCCGGCCGTGCAAGAAATCCAAAGGAATTGATGGCCGACTTTGAAAAAGCCCTGTCTATGCTTCCCGGCACGAAAAAAATCAACCTCCACGCCTGCTACGCTATTTTTGAGGAGGGGGACACCACCGATCGGAACGCCATCTCCTACAAGCATTTTGCTCCCTGGGTGGATTTTGCCAAGAAAAACGGTATTGGCATCGACTTTAATCCCACCTGCTTCTCCCATCCCATGGTGAAGGAGGGGCTGACCCTTTCTTCTCCCGATGAATCGGTGCGCCGGTTCTGGGTGGAGCATTGTATCGCCTGCCGCCGTATTGCTTCTGGGATCGCCAAAGAATTGGGGCAACCGGTGGTCAACAACGTGTGGATTCCCGACGGACTGAAGGATGTTCCTGCTGACCGCCTTGGTCCTCGTATGCGGCTGAAAGACAGTTTGGATCAGATCTTCGCCGAAAAACTGGACGGGGTCATTGACTGTGTGGAAAGCAAAGTGTTTGGCATCGGGGTTGAGGCATATACCGTGGGTAGTAACGAGTTTTATATGAGCTATGCCGCCTCTCACCCCGGCGTGTATAACCTGCTGGATAACGGTCATTATCATCCCACCGAAATGGTCAGCGATAAGATTCCTGCCCTGCTTACCTTCTTTGATAAAATTCCCCTCCACGTGACCCGTCCCATGCGTTGGGACTCCGACCATGTGGTACGGCTTGAGGATGAACTCAAGGAAATCGCCACCGAAATCGTTCGCAACGATGCGCTGGATAAGGTGCTCATCGGGCTGGACTATTTTGATGCTTCCATTAACCGTGTGGCCGCCTGGGTGGTGGGTACCCGTAATATGCAAAAAGCGTTGCTGTATGCTCTGCTTCAGCCCCACGCTTACCTGAAACAGTTGCAGGATGAAAACAATTTCACCCGTCTGATGGTGGAGCAGGAAGAACTGAAAACCATGCCCTTCGGTGCGGTTTGGGAGGAATTTTGCCGCCGGGAAGGTGCTCCTGCTGACGGCGAATGGTTGGCAATGGCTGAACAATACGAACAAGACGTTCTGTTTAAGAGAGGTTAAGTGCAATGGATATTTTACAAGTACCGGTCATTCAAGATTTTATCCGGATGTGTAACGACGGTTGGGAACTGGGCTACCACGAACGCAACGGCGGTAACCTGACCTACCGGATGCGCCCCGAAGAAGTAGAACTGTGCCAAGAGAGCTTTACCTATGACAAACCCTGGGTCAAAATGGGGGTACAGGCCGAAAACCTGAAAAACGAATACTTTATTGCCACCGGCAGCGGCAAATTTTTCCGCAACGTGATCCTGGCTCCCCAGGACAACATCTGCATTGTCCAGATCAACGATGCCGGTGACAGTTGGCGCATAGTATGGGGGCTGGAAAAGGGGGGTGTGCCCACCAGCGAATTTCCCAGCCATTTTATGAATCACAGCGTACGGGTCAAGGCAACGGACGGTGCTTATCGGGTCATTTATCATGCCCACACCCCCAACCTGATTGCATTGACCTACGTACTGCCCCTCACCAGCCGTGATTTCACCCGGGTGTTGTGGCAAAGCGCCACCGAATGTCCGGTGGTGTTCCCCGGCGGGGTAGGTGTGGTGCCCTGGATGGTACCCGGCGGTGCGGATATTGCTCTTGCCACCTCTAAATTGATGGAAGAATTTGATGCGGCGGTTTGGGCGCATCACGGTCTGTTCTGTTCCGGCCCGGATTTTGACATCACCTTTGGGCTGATGCACACCATCGAAAAAGCCGCCGATATTTACGTACGGGCGCTTTCCTGCGGCCAGGGTATCCGCCAGACCATTTCCGACGATAACCTGCGCGCCATCGCCAAGGAGTTCGGCGTTCAACTGCGGGAAGAATTTTTGGATTAGTTCTCCCCAATTTCAAACATAACCGGCATGAAAAAAGTGACTGTAAAAACCGTTTCGTTTTTACAGCCACTTTTTATATTGCATAATAAAGATAGATCAGCACCGCTGCCAGGGGCAACATGGCCGCCATTAAAAGGTAGTGATACCACCGAAGGTGCAAGTCCACGTCCTGCCGTCCAAAGGTCAGCCCCATTCGTTGCAGACCGGGCAACAAGGCGTTGAAAAGCAGGATCATCAATACACATTCCGCCGGGAACAGCACCAGATTTTTGATGAGCCGGGGCAGGGCAAAAAGCAAGGACGTTTTGGGATTGCCAAGCCAGGCGTACATCCAATACAAAACCCCGGTGTTGAGCAAGATATTGCAAAAAAAAGTGACCGATAATTTGGAAAGGATCACCCTTGTGGGGGTGGTTTTTTGCCGCCATAAAAACAGCCCGAATAAAAATCCGCCCACCATTTCCACGAAAATAAAGGGGAAGAAATAGGCGCCTTTGGGGAATAACAGGGCACTGATGGTGTCGGTGATGGCGCCGCAGGCAAGTCCCATAAGCGGCCCGTACAGCGACGAGCCCAAAGCGGTGCTCAAAAAA
>CAYLYC010000124.1:0-4176 GCA_964387715.1 uncultured Eubacteriales bacterium
GCTTCGGAAACAATATTTTCCGACGCAATCAGTTCAATATTTTGGCGCTGACGGGTCAATTCTGCATTGCAGGCCAAATACACCTCGGCGTCAAATTCCTGCAATTTATCTAAGAAATTCATGATTGTTTACTCCTTGTTCTTAGTGATGGAACAACCGCATTCCGGTGAATGCCATAACCATATTGTATTTGTTGCAACATTCGATCACGATATCGTCCCGGATAGAACCGCCGGGTTCAGCGATATAAGTAACACCGCTGCGATAGGCCCGTTCAATGTTATCGCTAAAGGGGAAGAAGGCATCAGAGCCCAAAGCAACGCCTGTTTTGGTGGCCAGATATGATTGTTGTTCTTCCTTGGTGAAAGGAGAGGGTTTGGCGGAGAAGTATTTTTCCCAGTTGCCGTCGGCACAAACATCTTCCTCGTTTTGGTTAATATAACCGTCGATCACATTATCCCGGTCAGCCCGACCCAAAGTGGGCAGGAAGGGCAGATTCAACACCTTTTCATGTTGACGCAGCCACCAGGTATCGGCTTTTGTGCCTGCCAGACGGGTACAATGGATACGGGATTGTTGACCGGCACCTACCCCAATGGCTTGACCGTCCACAGCATAGCAAACCGAGTTGGATTGGGTGTATTTTAAGGTGATGAGCGCCACGATCAGGTCACGAGCGGCTTCATCGGACAAATCTTTGTTTTCGGTCACAATGTTATTGAGCAATTCCCGATTGATGGCAAAATTGTTTCTGCCTTGCTCAAAGGTAATGCCGTACACTTGCTTCCGTTCAATTTCTGCCGGTACGTAATCAGGGTCAATGGCGATCACGTTATAGTTTCCGTTTCGTTTGGATCTCAAAATCTCTAACGCTTCGTCGGTATAACCGGGAGCGATAACCCCGTCGGAAATTTCCCGTTTGATCAGCATGGCGGTGGTAACGTCGCAAACGTCCGACAGGGCAATAAAGTCACCGAAGGAGCACATCCGGTCGGTGCCTCTGGCTCTGGCGTAAGCACAAGCCAAGGGAGATTCATCCAGCCCTTCAATATCGTCTACAAAACAGGCCTTTTTCAGGGTATCCGAAAGAGGAATCCCCACGGCGGCAGAGGTGGGGCTCACGTGTTTGAAGGAAGTGGCCGCAGGAAGTCCCAATGCTTCTTTTAATTCTTTGACCAACTGCCAGGCGTTAAAGGCATCCAAGAAGTTGATATACCCGGGTTTACCGGACAAAATGGTCAGGGGCAGTTCCCCGTCTTCCATAAAAATACGAGAGGGCTTTTGGTTGGGATTACAACCATATTTCAGTTCCAATTCTTTCATCGTTACTTCCTCCTTAAACCTTTAATTCCACATCCACCGACTGGCCGCTATACCGTGCCAGGACCGGTGCAACTTCGGTTGCTAAAAATTCATCCACCTGGGAAGCACTGCGACCGGTGTAAAGAGAGGGATCCAAATGACCCATAATATCCTCTTTGGTCAGGGGGAACATGGGATCTTCTGCAATGCGGTCGATCAAATCGTTTTGACCGCCTTCCAATTTCACCTTTGCGGCGGCGGCATGGGAGTGTACCCGCAGGGCTTCGTGCAATTCCTGACGGTTACCGCCCCGTTTTACACTTTCCATCATAATGTTTTCGGTTGCCATGAAGGGCAATTTTTCCATCACCCGACGGGTGACCACCTTATCATAAACCACCAAGCCGGCGGTAACATTGATATAGATGTTCAAAATGGAGTCGATTGCCAAAAATGCTTCTGCCACCGAGATCCGCTTGTTGGCGCTGTCATCCAGGGTGCGCTCAAACCATTGCGTACCGGCGGTCATAGCAGGGTTAATGGCATCGGCGATCACATACCGGGCAAGGGAGGAGATCCGCTCACTGCGCATGGGATTGCGTTTATAAGGCATGGCAGAAGAACCGATCTGGGTCTTTTCAAAGGGTTCTTCCATCTCTTCGAAGGATTGTAAAATTCGAAGGTCATTGGAGAATTTATAGGCACTTTGGGCAAAGCCGGAAAGCACATTCAGGAAATAGGAATCGGTTTTACGGGAATAGGTTTGACCGGATACGGCAACGCAACCCTCAAATCCCACGTCCTGGGCAATCAATTGTTCCAATTCCTTGATTTTCGCTTCATCCCCGGCAAACAATTCCACAAAACTGGCTTGTGTACCGGTTGTGCCCTTTGAACCAAGCAGTTTCAGGTTGGACAGTTGATATTCCATATTGTGGATATCCTGCAACAATTCATAGATCCACAAGGTGGCACGTTTTCCCACGGTGGTCAACTGCGCCGGTTGCAGATGGGTGTAAGCCAGACAGGGCAGATTTTTATACTGTGCGGCAAAGTCCGACAGGTTTTTAACCACTTGCGCCGCTTTTTTCAGCACAATGTTGGATGCCTCCCGCAGGATAATCACATCGGTGTTATCGCATACGTAGCAGGAAGTGGCACCCAAATGGATGATGGGCTCCGCTTTGGGACATTGCTGTCCGTAAGCATAAACGTGGGACATCACATCGTGACGCACCAGCCGTTCCCGTTCTTCTGCCACATCATAGTTGATGTCGTTGGCATAGGTTTCCAATTCCTTGATTTGTTCATCGGTAATATCCAATCCCAATTTCTGTTCGGCTTTTGCCAGGGCGATCCAAAGACGACGCCAGGTGCGGAACTTGAAGTTTTCCGAAAACACCTGTTGCATCTCGGTACTGGCGTAACGGGTTGAAAAAGGAGAGATATATGTATCTTTACGGTCTGCCATGATGCCTATCCTCCTTATTGGTAGCGGTTGATCACTTTGCGTTGTACGCTGCCGTCGGTCAGATCGGTATATTCAACATACAAGGAGATCTTATTGTCACCATCCAGATTTTCCCAAATGTCAGCAGCAAACGCTTCCATATCATCGGGAATGGAGATCCGTTCCGGTTCCCCTTGGAAGGTGGGGATGGGATTGCCGTCGGTTACATAGGTGTGGATAAAATGACCCAGACCGTTCAACGCGGCGTATGAAAAATGATACCGATTACAGGCGGTACCCAAAGCGTCGGCACTTTTGAGAATGCTCATTTCGTAAGAAATATTATTGTCGGTAAAGGTCATCATACCACTGATACGAGGGGTAAAGTTGGGGGCATCCGGTTCAAAAGCACGGCTGGTCAAAGCATCTGCAAAGCAACGTCCTTGTTTCAAACCGTTATAAATGGTGTCAGTTTGGTCTCCGTTGGTAACGATACGGCGATTGTTATAGGTACGGGCGGCCGCATAGATAATCAAAGAGGGGTCTTGCACTTTTGATGCGTCATAGGGACGGGTAAACAACGTTCCGTCTTCCTCCAAGGCAAATACACGGTTACGGCTGTTTTCGCTTCTGCCCATAATGAAATAGGCGGCCACGGCATATTTGCCGTTTTGGGATTTACCCATAATGACACCCCGACCCACATAGGGGTTACCGCTGATGCGTTCTCCGATGGATCTCACTTCATAAATATCCATTGTTTTACTCCTTTATCAATTGGGATGAAACCATTTCGGCGGCCTTTGGCAACAAGAGCCATTCCGCCTGTTCCATCACACGTTTTTGTAATTGTTCCGGTGTATCTCCCGGTAAAATATCCACGGCTTTTTGTAAAATGATCTCTCCCCCATCGGGAATCTCATTCACATAATGAACCGTTGCGCCGGTCACCTTGACCCCGTAAGAAAGGGCGGCTTGATGCACCCGTAAACCGTAATAACCCTGTCCGCAAAAGGAAGGAATCAAGGAGGGGTGCACGTTGATGATGCGCTTTTCGTAGGCACGAATAAAGGATTCACTTAAAATGCTCATAAAACCGGCAAGAACGATCAAATCAATTTGATATTCCTGTAAATATGCCAGTAGTTGTTTTTCAAAACCCTCTTGAGAGCCAAGTTCCTTTTTGGAAACAACCTTACCGTCAATACCCGCATTGGCGGCACGGGTCAAGGCGTATGCACCCGGCTGACTGGAAAGCACCAGTACGATTTCACCGGAGGCCAGAATACCGGAGGACTGAGCATCGATCAATGCCTGCAAATTGGTGCCGCCGCCGGAAACCAGCACGGCAATTCTTGCTTTTTTTAGCATATCGTCACCTTTTCGTCACCGGCAACGATCTCGCCCATCACATAAGCGTCTTC
>CAYLYC010000125.1:0-4125 GCA_964387715.1 uncultured Eubacteriales bacterium
GTACCGTGCACGTTTGATAGCGGTGGTCAAGGCACGTTGATGACGGGCACAAGTACCGGTAACACGGCGGGGCAAGATCTTAGCACGTTCGGAAGTGAATTTCCGCAGACGGGCTACGTCTTTGTAATCGATGGTTTCAACTTTATCCACGCAAAAAGCGCAAACTTTTTTGCGGCCTTTACGGTTAGGACGAGCGGGACGCTCGGCTCTTTCGGTTCTTTCCATTACAAACTCTCCTTCACATAAATTTAGTAGCCATTCAATTAGAACGGCAGGTCATCGTCCACTGCTTCGATCTCCCGGAAATCACTTTCGCCCACATTTTCGAATGCAGGGGGGATCTGAGAACCGGTATCATAAGGAGCAGCGTTGCTGTCTCTTTTCGAATCAGCAAAATGAACACTGTCAGCCACGATGGTGTAGGCCTTACGACGAACTCCGTTACGGTCTTCGTAGGTCCGGGTTTCCATCCGGCCTTGCACAGCAATCATTTGCCCTTTGTGGAAGAAGCGGCTGACAAAGTCTGCCTGGCCTCTCCATGCAACTACGTCAAAAAAGTCAGTTTGCCGTTCGGCACCCTGTTTGGCAAAGGAGCGTTGTACCGCAATGGTAAAGGACGCTACATTCACACCGTTGGGGGTTTGACGCAGTTCCGGGTCATCCGCTAAACGACCCATCATAATGACGGAATTCAACATTTTCGTTCACCTCTGGCTTATTTTCTTACGATCATAGTGCGCAACACACCGTCAGTAATTTTGAACACACGGTCCAATTCTGCGGGGAACTCGGTTGCGGCAGTGAAGTTGATCACTACATAATACCCTTCGGCTTCGTCTTCGATGAGGTATGCCAGGCGGCGTTTACCCCATTCGTCTACGCTGTCGATGGTACCGTTGGCTTCGATCATGGCTTGGAATTTATCTTTCAGAGCAACAGCACCTTCTTCGCCGTTCTTCAAGCTAAATACCATCATAACTTCATAAGTTCCGGTCATTTTACAGCACCTCCTTCTGGTCTTTGGGCCCTGACGATCCGGTCAGAGCAAGGAGCAGACAGTTACTAAATTTATCTGCGCAACCCGTATTATACCATCAAGGATCCAGGAAGTCAATCTTTTTTTCACATATTTTTACCAAATCAAGTGTAGACATTTCCTTGCAAATGTTGTATAATACATTTATATTTGCGCTCTTGTATCTTGCAAAGCGTAAACATCATCAATTCACCCGGGAGGAACTGTTTATGAAAACCTGTTCTCGTTTTGTTTGCCTGTTATTGGCTTTGGCATTGTCCTTTACCCTTATGGGCTGCCACGAAAAAAGCGAAGTTGTTATGAAGATCGGCGATGTGGAGATTTCATCCGGCTTGTATCTGGCCTTTCAGTTGACCGCCTACAATGAGATGCGCACTGCCATTGATACCGAATTGCAAAATGCAGCCACAGACACCACCGGTTCTGTTACCAGCACCTACGATATTTCCGATCCGGACGATTATTTTACCGTAACATACGAAGGTAAAACCGGGAAAGAATATATTTTGGCTCAGGCAGAGATCATGGCAAAAGAATACGCCTTTGTGGAGCAAAAATTTGCCGAATTTGAGCTGGAATTTACCAAAGAAGATAATGACACCATTCAGGATGAAGCATCCGCCGCTTGGGAAGAGGGCACAAGCGAATATTTTGAACCCAACGGCGTAAGTTACGAAACCTATAAAACCATGGTGGCCAACACCTTTAAACGGGAAAAACTGTTCTACTACTATTACGACCGTCCGGACGATGAAACCGGCAAGGGCGGCCTGAAACAGGTTGCCTCCGCCGACATTGCCGCCGCCATGGGTGAAAGTTATATTCTGGTTGATTACATGCCCGTTTCCCTGGTGGACGAAACCACTTACGAAGCCCTGAGCGATGACGAGATCACCGCCATCAAAGAACGGGTGGACGGCTATGCTCAGAGCATCAACGACGGGGATATTCTCTTTGCCCATGCATACGAAAAAGAAATGGGCGTGGAACCCACCGCAAACTTTGAAAACACCGGCGACATCAAATCTATCTATCCCACCACCGCATATCCTTTGTACAGCGCAAGTACCGATACCTATGCTGCTGCCATTTACAACCTGCTGCAGCCCAAGACCCAGGAAGAAGGGTTTAGCTACGAAACGGCTTACGCCATCGAAGACGAGGATAGCACCGTATACTGCCTGGTCGTCTTCTACGACATCTCCCAAGACCCGTTGTATTTGGAAAACTACCGTCTGCAGGTATTGGTGGATCTGAAGTTCGACGATTTCGAATCCCTGGTTGAAACCGAAAGCGGTAAACTGACCGTTACCAAAACCGGCAGCTTTGACCGGTATAAGCCCACCAACATCAAATATGATGAGTTGTATGAATAATTTGTAAAAAAGTAGAAAAAATGCTTTACAAATCCAATCGGCCGTGTTATAATGACCGTCGGACTTCCTGTTTCCGGGCTTTTGGGTTCACCGTCCTTTGGCTCAGTTTCAGGAGAATATATTTATGAGGTGAAAGAAAATGACCAACGAACTGAAACAACAAATCATGCAAGAATACGCAAAACACGAAGGCGACACCGGTTCTCCCGAAGTGCAAATTGCCGTATTGACCCAACGCATCAACGAACTGACCGAGCACTTGAAGGTTCATAAAAAGGACCATCACTCCCGTCGCGGTCTGCTGATGATGGTAGGTCGTCGTCGTAATTTGTTGGCTTATCTGCAAAAGAAAGATATCGAACGGTATCGTTCTATTGTTGCCAGACTGGGCTTGCGTAAATAATCTAACTCACTACGGGCGGACGGTTCTTATATTGTCCGCCCGTTTTGAACGATTGCCTGAAATAGAAACAACCTCCATCGTGTTTTTTAGCAGTGAACAGATAGCCCGCCGGGCGGACTATGTGTTTATTGCTAAAGCATGACGGTTGCTTCTGTTACAATAAATAATAGGAGGAATTTCAATGTTTGAAAATGCAAGAACTTTTGAAATGGAATTAGCCGGCCGCAAACTGGTGGTTGAAACCGGCAAATTGGCACAACTTGCCAGCGGCGAATGTATGGTTCGCTACGGTGATACCGCTGTGCATTGCACCGCTACCATTTCTGACAAACCCCGTGACGGTGTTGACTTCTTCCCCTTGTCTGTTGACTATGAGGAAAAACTGTACGCCGTAGGCCGCATTCCCGGCTCTTTCCTGCGTCGGGAAGGTCGTCCCACCGAGAAAGCCATTTTGTCTTCCCGTGTGATCGACCGCCCCATGCGTCCCCTGTTCCCCAAAGATATGCGCAATGACGTATCCTTGGTGTGCACCGTTATGTCGGTAGACCCGGATTGCCCCCCTGAAACTGTGGCAATGATCGGCGCATCTATCGCTGTAACCATCTCCAAGATTCCCTTTAACGGTCCTATTTCCGGTGTGAGCGTTGGTATGATCGACGGTGAATACGTGATCAACCCCTCTTATGCTGACCAAAAAAATTCCCGGATGGCGGTTACCGTTGCTTCTACCGACTCCCTGGTGGCTATGATCGAAGCCGGTGCCGACCGTGTTACCGACGAAGAAATGTTCAACGCCATTATGTTCGGTCATGAACAAAACCAAAAGGTCATTGAGTTTATCAAGAACATCCAAAAAGAGATCGGCGTGGAAAAAATGGAATTTGTTTCCAATGATCCCGATCCGGAAATGTACGAAGCAGTCAAAGAAATTGCTTTGGAAAAACTCCGCTTTGCCATGGATACTGACGACAAACGGATTCGTGACGAACGGTTGTTGCCCATCTATGATGAAGTTCATGAAAAACTGGACGAAACCTATCCCGAACAAGAAGGCAAACTGGAAGAATGCCTGTACAAACTGCAAAAATATGTGGTTCGCCGTTGGCTGTTGGATGACGGCAAACGGGTAGACGGTCGTGGTATTAACGAGATCCGCCCCTTGGCTGCTGAAGTTGGTCTGCTCCCCCGTGTACACGGTACCGGTCTGTTCACCCGTGGTCAGACCCAGGTGCTCACAGCTCTTACTTTGGGTCAGATCAGCGATGCTCAGATTCTTGACGGTCTGGATGATGAAGAAACCAAACGCTACA
>CAYLYC010000126.1:0-4119 GCA_964387715.1 uncultured Eubacteriales bacterium
CGCAGAAGGAGTCGCCGGCACCGGTGGTATCGGTGGGTTTCACAGACAGATAGGTGGGAGCAAAATAGCCCTCTTTGCCGCCTTCACGGATGTAAGCGCCTTTTTTACCGGCTTTGATGATTACGTTCTTCACACCCTTGGAGAAGAATACGTCAGCGATGGCATCAAAGTCACCTTCCACACCTGCGATTTGTTCTGCTTCTTCAATGCTGGGCATGAACAGATCCAGATGAGGCAGGGCGGCTTCAATACCGCTCATCCAACGACCGGTGGGGTCGAAAGCAGTATCCATAACGGTGAATTTGCCCATTTCTTTTGCTTTTTTGAACATACGGGCAGCAGGTTCGCCGTCCAGTTTGTGGTTGAGCAAAGCCCCGGCCAGGAAAACGATATCAGCATCTTCAATGGCGCTGTCCGGAATTTCTTCCACGGTTAAAGCAGAGGTAGAACCGCCGTTATACAGGAAAGAACGTTCACCGGAGGAGTTCACACACACAATGGAAGTGGTGGTTTGTACGGTGTTGTCAAAAATGGCGGGGGAAACGTCTACGCCGGTGGCTTTGCAGGTGTCATACACAAAGTGACCGAACAGATCGTCGCCCAATTTGCAGCAAATAGAAGTGGGAACACCCAGTTTTGCCAGGTCCATGGATGCGTTGGTGGCGCAACCGCCTACAAACATGGAAGAGGAATCAATGTATTGGAGTTCGCCGGGGGTAGGCAGATTGTCTACCGGTTTGATAATTACGTCGGTTGTTACCGAACCGATGCAAAGAACTTTTTTCATAATTTTACCTCCGATATTGGTTTGAATTACCATAATACCAATTATACAACAAATTCTGCAAATGTCAAGATGATTACTGCGCAATGGTTGAAACTTGTTGTTTCACATCGCTGGGGGTGATATCCGTTGGGGTAACGGTGAGAATGGCGCTTCCCGTTCCCGGGGTTTTCGCATAAGCACCGGCGGTGTCCACCGCAAAGTCTTCATCCTGCCGTCTGGCACGGGCAACCACTCCGATCTTACCTTGGTCGGTATCGCACACAAGGGTGATCAACCGGTCGTCGGCTTCCACCGAAACGGTGGTGGCGATCAAAGAACGGTTTGCCATGTGATTGACAAAATCCGCAAAATCATTGGCGTTTTCATAAACCGAATGCTTGAGCAGATCGGTGTCGCTGTCGGTCAGTTCCACCACCGCAAAGATCTTGTACATGGCGGCGTCGGTGAGGGTGTCCAGATAAATGGTGGGGGATTGCTTGTAGAAACTCAGTTTTTTATAACCGGCAAGGTCACCCAACAGTTGACTGTTGCCGGCAATGACCGTGTTGGTTCTGGCTTCTTCCCCAAAGGTTTGGTTATAGTAATAAGGGGTACCGTAGGGATTGGCAGTACCGTCAAACAAGTGGTTTACATAATACACACTATCATGCTTTACGGTTTGCACCACCGGCAGGTCGATGTCGGTTTCGGGAACAATGATCCAAACGCCGATATCCGAATTGATAGCATACAATCCGCCTAAGTTTTGGTTGTATTCCTTTGGCAGTTGATTGGTTCCTGCCTGACCGTAAAAATTCTTCAGATTTTTGTAATACGATTTGGCCTGATAGGGCTGATACACCATACGGTATCCGGGTACAGCGGCCAGCGCCAACAGTAAGATGAACAGCACCCATCCAACAATACGCCGTCTGCGTTGCCGGGCTTTAACACCTTGGCGTTTCAGTTGACGGATCTCCTTGGGGGTGAGTTTTTGGGGTTGTGTGCCTTTTGGTTCAAAACCGTTGTGTTCTTGAACGTCCATGATTGACCCTCCTTATTGTGTGTTGGTTGGTGTGGGCGGCTGATTGGTTGTGGTGCTGCTGGATGAGCCGGTGTCCTGGGAACTGCCGCCGGAATTGTATGATGAGCCGTAACCGCCGGTATTAACAGATGGGTAGGTGGTTGACGGCGTTGAGGATTCAGCACTGCTGGAAGGATCCTGGGAGGGGATGGAAGTGACCGTATTGGCGGTACTGCTTTCCGGCGCTACGTAGGCAGTAACCTCGGTTCTGCCGGAAACACCGGTTTTGTCAATGTAGATTTGGGGATAAACCGCATCGGTGTTTTTGGTGATCTGACTAACGTCCACCGTGGAGGATTCTCCATCCCGTACCCGTCGGGCAACCACGATCAGCCGAGCACCGTCAAAATCATAAATACAGGTGGTCAGGGTGAGCAGTTTGTCGCCGTATTCCACGTCCACACCGGTATTATAGATGGAACGTTGCTGGAACTCATTCATCATGGTATAGAATGCGTGTTCGGTTTCGAATTCCGTTTGGCGGTATTCAAAAACCGGTCCCAAAGAAGAATTGGTATTGGAAATAAATACCGAAACGATCTTCCAGTCTACCGTTTGGGTGTCATACAGCGTGGTGAACTGAATGACCGGGTTTTCTTTCATAAAGTTAATGTTCCGGTAGTTTTTCAGTTCTCCGAACATAGCACCGTCCCGCATGTGGTGACCGTATATCAGGGTGTTATCGGACAACCCTTCGGTTACCTTGTCAGGGGAGGAGGGTTGCTCGAACCGGTTGGTGGCGTCAGCAAAAAGCGTACCGTATTTGCTTTTTTCACCTTCAAAGGATTTGTACAAATATTCGCCCGGTTCCACTTCCTTCACAACCGGATTGTCACATTGTGTGCCCGGCACGGTCAACCAGCCAACCGTGTCAGGGTTGATTTCCAGTAACTTGTCAAACCGTTCGTTGATGGTCGCCGTTTCATCATAGTAAAGAGTACGGATGGATTGATCTTGCTGTTTGTGAAGATAACTTTGTACGTAATAATCCACAATATATGCGGCCGAACAGAAAAAGACAATGATGCAGATCATCATAATGATCTTGCGAACAACTTCGCCGGGTTTGTCGCCTTTCAGAGGAATAATGGTTTTCCAGAAAGGGATTTTCTCTTTCTTTTTGGGCTGGAACACCGGCGTTGCCAAAAAGTCCCGGTCGCCAATGAGATACAACCGGATCATATCCAAGGCGTTCATAACCGCCGTTAAACGGATCTTTTCCCGTGTGTGCATGGGATTGCATTTCAATTCTCTGGTAAAGCAACGGGTACCGTCGTACAGGGAAACGTAAACCAGACCAACCGGTTTTTCTTTTGTGCCTCCGGTAGGACCGGCAATGCCTGTAATACCGATGCCGAATTTGGCTTCCCCTTTTTGAGCAGCCCCTTTTGCCATGGCTTCTGCCACTTGATAACTGACAGCGCCGTGTTGCTTGAGCATTTTTCCCGGTACGCCCAGCACATCCTGTTTTACCCGGTTGGCATACGCCGAAAGACCGAATTCAAATACGCTGGATGCACCGTCTACCTCGGTGAGCATTTCGGACAGCATCCCGGCGGTACAGGATTCAGCGGTAGCCAGTTTTTCTTTGGCATCTTTCAGTAACGTTACCACCGTTTGCTGTAATGAAATATTTTCCCGGGCATACACCTTGTTGCCCAACAAAGAACAAATTTCTTCCGCCACCCGGTCGCACCGTTGTTGGCAGTGTTGCCGATCTTCTCCTGCGGCGGTGATCTTGATGCGGATATCGCCGTTGCCTACGTAGGTAGCAACCGTGACGCCGTTGGTGTTTAACACCGGCGCAATTTTCTCGGTGATCTGGGATTCCCCTAAGCCGAACACCTTCAGGGTGCGGCAGGTGATGGTTTGGTCGGTCTTATCACGCAGATAGTCCTTGACCGAACCTTCAAACATGGCTTCCAATTCCGAAGGAGGACCGGGCAACATAATGATACATTGATTCCCCGACTCAATGGCGCAACCGTCTGCTGTGCCAATGGGATTGGGGAACACAATGGCGCAGGAGGGGAACAGGGCCTGTTTTTTGTTTTGCTCAGGCATTGTCACGTTCTTCTGGGCAAAGTATTGCTGTAACCGAGCCATGCTTTGGGCGTTTTCGGTGAGGGTCAGCCCTACGGCGGCGCAAACCACTTCCTTGGTCATGTCGTCTGCCGTGGGACCCAGTCCGCCGGTGAACACGATTACATTACTGCGGGCAACCGCAGCGGCTAACGCTTCGGTAATGCTGTTGATCCGGTCGTCCACA
>CAYLYC010000127.1:0-4090 GCA_964387715.1 uncultured Eubacteriales bacterium
CATGGTCAACGTGGAGACCGGAACGGTGGTGTATGAAAAAGACCCCACGGTGGCGGTATACCCGGCATCGGTGGCAAAACTGATGACCGCTTTGGTGGCGGTGAGAAATACCGACGACCTGCAAACGGTGGTTACCGCCTATCCGGAGGTGGTGAACGACATGTTGGGAACCGGCGCCGCCAATCAAAACATTCAGCCGGGGGAAAAACTCACCATGGAGCAACTGCTCTATTTATTGCTCATCCCCTCTGCCTGTGACGCCGCCAACGTGATCGCCATGGAAGTGGGTGGCAGTATTGAAAAATTTGTGGCGATGATGAATGCGGAAGCCGCCCGGCTGGGGATGAAAAACACCACCTACACCAACGCCCACGGGTTGCATGATGACAACATGGTCACCACCGCTTACGACAATTATCTGTTGGCAAATGAGATCCTAGGTTACAAAATATTGACCGATATCTGCGCCACCCCCACTTACACCATTCCTGCCACCAATACCTGCGAAGCACGAAACCTGGTCACCACCAACTATATGATCAATCCCACCTCCAGTTGGTATTACAAACGGGTGCAGGGGCTCAAAACCGGTTACACCGACCCGGCAGGACGAAATCTGGTTTCCCTGGCTGAAAAGGACGGTCAACGGTACATTACGGTGGTGATGGGTTGCCCGGCTGAACGGCTGAACGGCTATGACGTACACCACGAATTTGATAATACCGACGATTTGTTGCGGTGGGCATACACCGATCTGGAATACCTTCTGGTGGCTGACAAGGATCAACCGTTGGCTGAAGTTGCCGTTTCACTTTGTTCCGAAACCGACCACGTGATGGCAGTCCCCAGCGAAGCGTTTTATGCGGTGGTGCCGTCCCAATCGGCAGATAACATTATTATCAAGCCCAACATCACCGCCGACCAACTGGAAGCCCCCATTGAGAAGGGGGATGCGTTGGGAACTGCCACGGTGATCTGCGCCGGTGAGGAGATCGGCACCATTCAACTGGTGGCGGCGTCCACCTGTGAGCGAAACGGCTTTTTGTTGGTGGTCAACCGTATATGGCGGGTGATCTCCTCCACGCCATTCCTCATCATCTTTTTCACCCTGCTGGCGGCATTGATCGGCTTGATCGCATGGAACATCTACGTAAATCAACGGCGCCGCCGACTTTGGAATTCCAAGGTTCGTAAGCGGTAAGCGTCAAAGAGAAAAACACCTGTGAATGGCGTGATGTCCTTAACGGACATTACGCCAACGAAATAAATCCCTTGCGGGATTTGTGAAATATCCTACGGATATGAAATATTGCTTCGCAATGTGAAATACGCTGCGGCGTATAGGGATTTATTTCATTTCACATTCGGGAGCAATCACGAATATTTCACAATTCTCGAAGAGAATTATTTCACGTTTTGCATTAGCAAAATATTTCATTAAAAAGAAAAGAGAAGGAGCGACCAATCGGTTGAACCTTCTCTTTTTCTGTTGTAGATGGGTTTGGGCAACCGCCCAACTGCAATTGTACACACAAATGCGATGCTGGTTCTTTTCGGCAGAAAAGATAGAAAAACGTGCTTCCTATAATTCTCCGTTAAGAACAACGCTCTATCAGTCACAGGTGTTTTTTGCATTTCATATTGCTACCGTTTCTTTTTCCATCGACACCGGCTTTTTGGTTCGACGGCGGCGGTTACCCGTCTTTTTGGGCGGTGCCTCCCGGTCAGTTTCCAGCAGGGTGCGCTTCACCGAAACGCTGTCGTACAGTTTTAAAAACTGCACTCTGCCGGTATAATTCTTGCCGCATTCGCTGCAGGAAAAATCACTTTCCAGTTGTTTATTACACCGACGCCATCCCCGGTTTCGTTTTAAGGGGCGGTCACACTCAATACAATTAAACCGCAGATCCTCCGGATGAACAAAGGGACTGTGCAGGTCGGTAATGGGATAGGGCTTGAACAAAAACCGGTCGTAAAAATCCGGTTGATCCCCGTCCTGCATCAGCGCCGCCATATCCTCTTTATGGTAACACTGCCCCAATATCCTGGCAGAAAGCATACTGTCCCCAATGGCACGGTGGAGGTCAATATCCTCTGCCGAAATGCCCATTTCCTGGGCGGCGGTGGACAAGCCCAACTGATTGCCCCCTTGCCAATGAAGTTGTTGCTGCACGTATTTTTGCATATCCGCATATTTGTGCAAAAAGGGAATGGTACGATCCCCCAAAAAGCAACGGCAATTGTCCATCAAGGTATACAGGTCGGTGTTGCTCCAGGTGAGGAGAAGGGTATTCTTCCCTGCCCATTTGGTAAACTGCTTTACCACCGTTTCAAAATCCTTGCCCTTTTGCTGTAGTTGTTCGTTACTGATGTGGGTCAGTTGTTTCACCGATCCCCGAAGCCGTTTGGATATCCGGGATTTCACAAACATCTGAAACTGGCCTACCACCTTCATCCGCTCGTTCAGCTTCACAGCGCCAAATTCAATGATCTCATTGATGAACCGCTGTTCTTTTTTGTAATAGGCGGTATTCCATTCCAAATCCAGAATTACAATCTTCATATCCTATCTTCTTGCCGCCGCTTTGAGACGCAACTCTTTATTCAGAATGGCTTTTCTCAAGCGCAAAGAGTCCGGCGTAACCTCCAAATACTCATCATCTTTCAAAAATTCCAGGCATTGCTCCAAGCTGAAATGCACCGGAGGGGTGAGCCGCAAGGCATCGTCCGAACCGGAAGCCCGGGTGTTGGTGAGGTGCTTTTTCTTGCACACGTTGCACACCAGATCCTCGGCTTTGGGGCTTTCCCCAACGATCATGCCCTCATACACCGGAACGCCCGGCCCGATAAACAGCCGACCCCGATCCTGGGTATTGAACAGACCGTAGGCGCAACTTTCCCCGGTTTCAAACACCACGATGGAACCGGTTTGCCGGTCTTCAATATCCCCTTTATAGGGCTCATAGGCGTGGAACACATGGTTCATGATGCCGTTGCCGTTGGTAGCGGTCAAAAATTGAGAGCGATAGCCCATCAAACTACGGGAGGGAATCAAAAACTCAATATGGGTCATGCCCCCTTCCCGTGTGCCCATGTTTTGCAGTTCGGCTTTTCGTGTGCCAAGCCGTTCCATCACAGCACCCACGTATTCCTCCGGCACTTCCACCATCAGCAATTCAATGGGTTCTAACAACTGACCGTTTTCGTCCTTTTTGTAGATCACCTTGGGACGGGACACCGCAAACTCATACCCCTGGCGGCGCATGGTTTCGATCAGGATGGAAAGATGCAGTTCCCCACGGCCGGATACCCGGAAGGTATCGGCAGAATCGGTTTCCTCCACCCGCAAACTCACGTTGGTCTCCACTTCCTTAAACAGGCGGTCACGGAGATTCCGGGAGGTGACAAACTTCCCTTCCTGCCCGGCAAAGGGAGAATCGTTGACCATAAAGTTTACGCTCACGGTGGGCTCGTCAATTTTTACAAAGGGCAAGGGATCCGCATGGCCTACTGCGCAAATGGTATCCCCAATGCCCAGTTCTTTAATGCCGGCAACCGACACCAGATCCCCGGGACGGGCGGTTTCCACCTCTTGTCTGCCCAACCCCTCAAAGGTGTAGAGCTTCACCACCTTGGCGTTGGTGGTGGTACCGTCGGTATGGCAGATCACGATGGGTTGTCCGGTTTGAATAACCCCCCGTTCCACTCTGCCCACGCCGATCCTGCCCACGTATTCGTCCGCATCGATGTTGGAAATGAGCAGTTGCAAAGGAGAATCCTCGTCAATATCAGGGGCGGGAATTTCCTTCAAAATGGTTTCAAATAAAGGACGCAGATCCTCGGTCAAGGCATCCGGCTCATAACCGGCGTAGCCATCCCGTCCGGAAGCGTACACCACCGGAAATTCCAGTTGGTCTTCATCCGCCTCCAGGTCAATAAACAGATCCAGCACCTCGTCCAGCACTTCCACCGGTCGGGCGGTGGGACGGTCGATCTTGTTGACCACCACGATCACCTTTTTGCCCAGCGCCAATGCTTTTTTCAGCACAAACCGGGTCTCCGAATTCATCTGGCCGGCTCTTCTGGCAGA
>CAYLYC010000128.1:0-4081 GCA_964387715.1 uncultured Eubacteriales bacterium
GGTCGAACCGGTACGATGTTGCCATCACGGGATTTTAAGTCCCGGGCGTCTGCCTATTCCGCCACACCAGCGTATTTCTTTTATGTGGTTACATCTGCCTCTACACAAACGTTCGTAACTGTTTTGCCTCCGGCAAAATGCCTATTCATGCCGTTTGCGGTACCCGAAAAAATGTTCGTGCGCATCCGCGCTCATACTCCATTTTTTCGACCGCGGCACCAACTACGCCCTCCCTTTTTCCGCCACCGGCGGCGGTCGGGCTCGTTACCACACCAGCATATTTTCATTTATGTGGTTACATCTATCACGGCAAAACCACGCGGCTGAACGGGAATATTATATCTCGTTCAAGCCGCATTGTCAAGCACATTCTTCAAAAAACGTCATCAAAACTGACGGTTTTACTTCTTCAATTCAACCACTACTTGGTATGAGCCGGTGATCCAACACCGGTTATCCCCTTTTACGGTGATGACCGGTACCAAACTGACTGCGCCGGAGGTGTTGGTGTTATCCACAGACACCCGAACCGAGATACCGGAGGATGTCAAATCATCAAGCCGATCCACAGGGCCTACTACCGTTACCCCTTTCAGCGCCGATTGTACCTGGGCGGTATATCCTGCGCTGACCGAATCCACCTGGATGGAGGATGCGGGGATATCAAAGGAACGGGAGGTGTAATTCTGGATATCCACCGATGCTAAAAAGTACAGTTCTTTGGTGTCGATCGTTTGATATTCGTCGTAAACCACGCCGGCAATGGCAGGAAGCGTTAATTTAAAATTGTGGGCTTCACTGCTACCACTTGCATTGATCATGGTATAATCCACCGTACCGTCCAGCACGATTTCGTCGATCCCTTCAATGGTCTCCACGTCCCCCTTGATGCTTACGGTGGAAACCTGGTTATCCGCCTGGGTATCGCTGCCGGTAAACTCCCGTATCACCACGTCCGGCGGACTGTCAGGCGCACCGTTGGTCTTGTAGTTCAGCGGAACCACCTTGCGCAAATGCACACCCGCCTCAATTTCGGCACCGGTGTATGACATGGTCACAAACTCCATGCCGGTGGTATTTCCCCCGGCATCATACAACACCGAACCGGATTCATTGTACAACACAAGGTCAGCATTGAAAACCTCTGACTTGGTGAGCAATTTATTCACGTTGGCGACCGCCACGGCATGATGAATTTTAGAAACCACAGAATCCGGACCGGAAACGGTGAGCCGTTGTTGATCCTCTTTCACAAAAGAGGGTTCTAACAAAATGTTTTGGTTTTCTTGCTCCATGCTGGTCACGGTTGCACCCACACATTCAATGGCAACATCCAATTCCAAGGTGCGTTCCACGTCGATCATCACGGTAACGGTGGAGGGAGATATGCCGCCAATGGAAAAGTCGCCGCCGGAGGTGCGTTTTTTGGCTTCCAGATCCAGGGTATACAGACCGCCGGAGGTAACCGAATCCACCGAAGCGCTTACCACCAGGGAGTCGGAAGACAGTTGCTCTACCACATATTTTTTGCCGCTCACTTCCACACTGGCAAACAATGTGATTTCAGAATACGCCTTATAGGGAATATTGTCATCCGGGAAATTGATCTCCACCGGGATCTGGCTGATGGTACGCCCGGTTTCGGGACTGTATACAATGGAAACGGTGGACCAAATAACCACCGCTAACAGCAAGGAAAGCACCATTAAAAAGCGGTTATTATTAAACAGATTATTTAATCGATTCATTTAGACCACCTTTTCCATACTTTGATTTTGCTTTCGTTCTTTTTCTCAAATTTATCCCCTATGAGCAATGCTTCCAATCGGGTCTTCAAGGTAATGGAGTCGTATCCACGAATCAATTCACCCTTATGGGCAACGGAAACCGTACCGGTCTCCTCCGATACAACGATCACCACGGCATCCGATACTTCGGACACACCCAGTGCCGCACGATGACGGGTTCCCAGTTCCCAACTCAGGTCGCTGTTTTGGGTCAGGGGCAGGATGCAACCGGCGGCACACAGGCGATTGTCCCGAATGACCACCGCACCGTCATGCAACGGGGACTTATTAAAGAACACGTTACAAAGCAGTTCTCTGGAAATGGAAGCGTCCACCAAGGTGCCGGATTCCACCACATCGGTCAGAATGGTGGTTTGCTCCACAACCAGCAAGGCGCCGGTTTTGGTCTCGGACATGGCCATACACGCTTTTACCATGCCGTCAATCGCAGACCGTACCGCCATTTCTTCTTGCGGCACGTTGGTTCTGCCCAGAACGCCAAGCTTACTTTTGCCTAATTTTTCCAGCAATTGGCGGAGTTCCGGCTGGAACAATACAATGAGAGCAACAAACCCAATCTCCCACACAACACGCAAAATCATTTGCATAACGGTCATATCCAGCAGATTCACAACCAGGTTACAAACCAAAAGATAAATGATACCTTTCAACAACTGGCCGGCATGGGTCTCCCGTACCAGCTGAATGGCTTTATAGATCAGTATACTCAGAATCAGAATATCCAGAATATCCCCCACGGAGATTCCGGAAAGCACTCCCCACAAATTGCCGAATCCCTGGGAGATCGATGATAAAATCATATCCATAGTGGCAACCTTCCTTATTGATAAAAGGCGTTTTTGGTTGGCAAACGCCCGATTACATACTTTTACAAATCTATTTTACCATAAATCCCGATATAATCAATAGATTTTAAGGAAATTTTTCATCTTTTTTTGTATGCAAAGCATGATGTTTTTCGATGTTTTTCCACCAAAACATCTGTATGCTCTTTATGCAGGTTTTTATCATCTGGTTACCATAATTTTACTTTACATAAAAAATTCATATTTCTTGCATATACAAGAAGTAATCGACAATTTCAACAGAGTTTTCAACAATCCGCAAACCCTTGATTTTACTGGCTTTTTTGAAACCTTCGACGAAAATCGTCAAACCTCGCAAGTCAAATAACGGTTGAAAGAGTATAACGCGCACAAGTTAACATAACCTATCTTTTCCTGCACTCCGGTTCGCTTGAATATTACTATCTGTATAACCCGATTTTTCCTTGATTTTACACCAAAAACCGGTTGTTTTGGCCTTTTGGGAAACATTTGTTTTTCTATTTTATACAGTAACCGATGTATAATTTTCACTCCCCGGGTATGGCACGAAAAAACGCCCTGCAAAAGCCAATCTTCTGCAGGGCGCATCCTTCTATTTATTTTTTTCCAGCCAAATCAACAACACCGACACGTCTGCCGGGGACACGCCGGAAATACGTGCCGCCTGTCCAATGCTCACCGGACGGATCTTGGTCAGTTTTTCCACCGCCTCCAGCCGCAAACCGGTGACCGACCGATAATCCATATCCTCCGGCAGTTTTCTGGATTCCAGCCGCTTTTGTTCATCGATCTGGGCTTGTTGCCGCTTGATGTAGCCGGCATATTTCAGTTCTACCTCTGCCTGCTCCAAAATATCCAAGGGCAGTAACGGACGAGTCGTATCCACCGGTGTCAGCAATTCGTAAGTTACCTGGGGACGGCGCAACAGTTCCGCCAGACGAACCCCGGTTTGTACCGGCGCCGTACCTGCACCGATCAGCAACTGGTTGAGTTGCTCGGTAGGTGAAAGCACGGTTTGCTCTGCACGGGTCATTTCCGCCTCTTTCATGGCTTTTCTCTCAAGGTACGCCTGATACCTCTCTTCCCCCACCAGACCCAAAGCATACCCCTCCGGCAGCAACCGTTCTTCTGCATTATCCTGCCGAAGCACCAGCCGATATTCCGAACGGGAGGTCATCATCCGATAAGGGTCAGAGCAACCTTTGGTGACCAGATCATCGATCAACGTACCGATGTATGAACCGGAACGCAAGGGAACGTACGGTTCTTTTCCCTGTACTTTACGGGCAGCATTCACTCCGGCAATCAAGCCCTGAGCGGCGGCTTCCTCATATCCGGAGGAGCCGTTGAACTGGCCTGCGCCGTATAAACCATCAAACCCTTTGATCTCCAGCGACGCCTTTAAACCAAGAGGGTCGATGCAATCATATTCAATCGCATAGGCAG
>CAYLYC010000129.1:0-4064 GCA_964387715.1 uncultured Eubacteriales bacterium
GTTTCCGCTAAGGACCTGGGCACCGGCAAGGAACAAAACATCTCCATCACCGCCAGCACCAATATGTCCAAAGAAGATATTGACCGTGCTGTAAAAGAAGCAGAGGAATTTGCCGCCGAAGATAAAAAACGTCGGGAAGAAGTGGATATTCGCAATAACGCCGACCAAATGGTATATCAATGCGAAAAAACTCTGACCGATATGGGCGACAAATTGGAAGAAGCTGAAAAGAACGCTGTTCAAGCGAAGATCGACGAAACCAAAGAAGCGCTCAAGGGCGACAACATCGAAGCCATTAAAACCGCTTCTGAAGGTTTACAACAAGAAATCTATAAGATTTCCGAAAAAGTGTATAAAGCCGCACAAGAAGCTGCTGCCGCATCCGGCGGTGAACAAGCAGCCCCCGGTGCTGACGGCAACGTTTACGAAGCCGATTACACCGATGTGGATGATACCAAACAAAACTAAGTTTAACATCAGCAGGGAACAGGGCAAGGAGTTTTTCTTTGCCCTATCCTGATGTGTGGAGTGAAGAATTTTGGCAGAAAAACGAGATTATTATGAAGTGTTGGGGTTAGATCGTAGCGCCACGGATGACCAAATCAAAAAAGCATACCGGCAAATGGCAAAAAAATATCACCCCGACCTGAATCCGGGCGATAAAACAGCCGAGGAGAACTTCAAAGAAGTGAACGAGGCATACGCTGTGTTGTCCGATGCAGATAAAAAATCCAAGTATGACCAGTTCGGCCATGCAGGTGTTGACCCTAACTTCGGCGCCGGCGGCGGATACGGCGGCGGTTTTAATATGGATTTTGGCGATTTAGGTGACATATTCGGCAGTTTCTTCGGCGGTGGTGCCGGACGCAGAGCCAATCCTAACGCCCCCAGACAGGGCTCTGATGCTGAACAACAAATCGTAATTTCCTTTGAAGAAGCCGCATTTGGCTGTAAGAAGGAAATCAACGTCACCCGTATTGAGCATTGTGGGACCTGTAAAGGCACTGGCGCAAAAGAGGGTACACAACCCAAGACCTGTCCTGTTTGTCACGGCACAGGCCAGATCCACGTGCAACAGCGCACACCGTTCGGCGTGATGCAAAGCCAACGGGTGTGTGATACCTGTCGCGGTAAAGGGAAAACCATTGAACATCCTTGTAAAACCTGTAACGGTAAAGGAAAGATTCGCCGTACGTTAAGAGAAACCGTAGATATTCCTGCTGGTATTGATGACGGTCAAACCTTTATTATCCGCGGCGCCGGTAACGCCGGTGAAAACGGCGGACCTGCCGGTGATCTACAGGTTCATGTTTCGGTTCGTCCCCATCCTGTTTTTGACCGTCGGGGTTATGATGTGTGGTGTGAATTCCCCTTAACCTTTACACAAGCGGCGCTGGGGGATGATATTGTGGTTCCCACTCTGGATGGTAACGTGAAATATTCCGTGCCGGAAGGGGTACAGCCCGGTGACGTGTTCAAACTTCGGGGCAAAGGCATTTACCATGTAAACAGCAATCTGCGGGGCGACCAGTATGTTAAGGTTGTGATCGAAGTGCCCAAAAATCTTTCGGGAAAACAAAAGGAAATCCTGAAGAATTTTGAAACCACCACCTCCGACTCCAACTACAAAAGCAGAAAATCCTTTTTTGAAAAGGTAAAATCCGCATTTAAGGGAGAATAATATGGATTATGTTATTTTGGCTTTACTGGCGATAACCATTGTTTTGTTACTGGTGCTGTTGTTCAAGAAACCAGCAAATGACCTTTCCCAACAAATGACCCAACAGGAAAAGGAAATTACTGTTTTATCCTCCAAAACCGATGATTTGAAACGCACCATGGGTGACGAATTTCAACGCAACCGGCAAGAAACAGCCCAGCGGTTAAAAGAGGTTAACGAACTGGTTCGGGAAATACAGGCATCCAATGTGAAGCAAAGTGAAAAATTGAATGCCACGTTAACCGAAAATGTGGAGAAATTACAACAAAGTAATGAAAAGAAGTTAGACCAAATGCGTGAAACGGTGGATGAAAAACTCACCAGCACACTGACCAAGCGACTGGACAGCAGTTTCAAAGTGGTTGGTGAACAACTGGAGAACGTTCATAAGTCCCTGGGCGAAATGAAGGAACTGGCAGGCGGTGTAAGCGACCTGCAACGGGTACTCACCAACGTGAAAGCCAGAGGTACTTGGGCAGAGGTGCAATTAGGAAATATCCTGGAGCAAACCCTGACCGCTGACCAATATGATTGTAACGTTTCCACCAAGGGAGATAACAACCGTGTTGAGTTTGCTGTTAAGATTCCTTCCAAAGATCAGGACGGGGAAATCGTTTGGTTGCCTATCGACTCCAAATTCCCGCAAGAAGACTACGTCCGGCTTTGCGATGCTGCTGAACGAGCGGATAAGGATGGCGTAGAAGCCGCTAAAAAGGCGCTGGAACGCCGTGTTAAGGATGAGGCAAAGTCAATCTCCAGCTTATACATAAACGTGCCAAAAACCACCAATTTCGCTATTATGTTCTTGGCAACCGAAGGATTGTATGCAGAAGTATTGCGAATCCCCGGTCTTTGTGAGGAGTTGCAAACCAAACACCGCATTATGGTTTGCGGTCCTACCACCATTACCGCCTTTTTGAACACCCTGCGCATGGGCTTTAAAACCATCGCAATTGATAAAAAAGCGGCCGACGTATGGAAGGTATTGGGTGCGGCAAAATCCCAGTATTCAACCTTTGAAGCGGTTTTGGCAAAAGCCAAAAAGAAGATCGACGAAGCCGGTTCCACCTTGGAAGAAGCATCCCACCGAAATTCTATTATTCAAAAGAATTTGAAATCGGTGGAATCTTTAGAAACAGCCGAAGCAGACTCTGTTTTGGGCTTAACCGAATAAACAACAAAGCCACGGATGATTTTCCGTGGCTTTTGTGTTGTGTTTTAACCTTTCAAATCCGGTCTGAATGGAGTTTTTTCCATCCATAGTCCCTTTAGTATCTGCTGATATTCCTGGTTGGGGGAAGTATAATATGCGTAATAATACCGGCCATCCTGTTGCCAGAATATTTCAATAAAATTCGAACCTGAAGGCGCAATAAACACCTGATACGTAATTCCATTACATCTGGCTGGAATATATTGCGTTGTATTACCGGAAGTATTCAGCGTATTCAAACGAGATTGCAACTGCTCCTGGGCATATTCATCGCTGTTGGAAACGATGGTTAACGTTGAACCTCCAAACGTATTATTAAGTTGATACCTATAATTGAAACTGTAACCATTTTCATTCGCACACATTGAAATTTCTTCTAATTCCATAGTATTGACGGGCTTATAATAATACCCGGTTTTTAAGGTGTAGTCAGCATTTTGCCACATATACACCCATTTTTTCAGGTATTGCTTTTCGTCCCATTGGTTTACTTCAATATTACTGCCCAATTCACCGGTAACCAGCCAATGCTCAAAATCGGAAAATCCGGTAAAATAGGGATCGTATGTATCTGGAGTCGCAAGAGGAGCGTCTATGTCGTCATTACCGCTATCGGAAGAACTGGAACCGGAAGTAGAAGTAGAACTGGAACTTGCGGTATTTGAATCCAACGAAGGCAATTCCGGTACCCAGATAACGTCTGGTTTGGATGTAACGGTTTGTGAATTTTGCTGCACCGAACCGATGGTTTCTTGATGTTCCGGGTCTGATTGAACGGAGGATGATTCAACCAGCGAAGAGGGAGAAGAGGGAAGGGAGGAGGCGCTGGAAACCGGTTGTGATGCCACGCTGTTGGGCAACTGTTGGCTGGAAACGTCACTATTCGTAACCGACGGAGTGTTTCCTGTTTGAGAGGAGGGGAGAGGGGGCTGTTGTTTCGCTACAAATACCGACAGACCAACCACCAACAAGCCGCACAAGAGGGGAGTGCCATACCTTAAAAGAAGGGTTCGACGGTGTTTTTTCTTGGCAAAATAGGAATCACGGCGATTCAATACGCTTTCACACATCTCGTTATAGTCTTTCATCAACAAATCCCTCCTTTTCCAATCGGTTTTTCAGCGCTGTCTT
>CAYLYC010000130.1:0-4043 GCA_964387715.1 uncultured Eubacteriales bacterium
CTGCGAGCCCACTTCTTCCAGGGTGTGGCAACGGCCGTCCCGCAGACCAAACCGCAAACGAACCACTTCTTCTTCCCTGGGGGTCAGGGTTTTCAGCACCGAGTCAATATCCTCGTTGGTGATTTTTTTCATAGCCGATTCGTCGGGCGCTGTGGCATCCTCATCCCGAATAAAGTCCACCAAACGGCTGTCCTCTTCCGGACCGATGGGGGTCTCCATAGAAACCGGTTCTTGCGCCACACGCATAATTTCCCGTACCCGTTCCACAGACAGCCCCATGTGCTGTGCCAATTGTTCTTCGCTGGGATCATAACCGTTTTCGTGCAGCAGTTGGCTATGGGCTTTTTTCAACCGGTTGATGGTTTCCACCATATGCACGGGAATACGAATGGTGCGCGCCTGGTCGGCAATGGCACGGGTGATGGCTTGCCGAATCCACCAGGTGGCATAAGTAGAGAACTTAAAGCCCTTGGTGTGGTCAAACTTTTCTACCGCTTTGATCAAACCTACGTTTCCTTCCTGAATCAGATCCAGGAAGTGCATTCCTCTGCCCACATACCGTTTGGCAATGGAAACCACCAAACGCAGGTTGGCTTCGGTAAGGCGTTTTTTGGCTTTCATGTCACCTTCGGTAATGCGAATAGCAAGTTCGATCTCTTCCTCGGCAGAAAGCAGGGGCACCCGTCCGATCTCTTTCAGGTACAGTTTCACCGGGTCGTCCAGCGAGACCCCTTCCACGTTCATGTTTTCATCAAACTGCTCGTTGGGAATTTCTTCCACAGCCAATTCTTCCGCAGTAGGGTCCATGAAATCCAGATCCAAAAGGGGTACTTCACCGTTTCCGTCCATAACAGGATCTTCTTCCAGATCGGCGGCATAATCCCCTTTGGGTTCTTCTGTGGCTTGGGGAGCAGGTTCTTGTTGTTCTACCGGTTGATTCATTTCCTCCTGAAACATTATTCAGTCACTTCCTTCTTTTTTGTTTTATTCTTCACAAGTTGTTGCATTGTGTTGATATAATCATCGTCATTTTCATGTGACGTCTGATGCATTTTTGCTTTTAGATTTTCCTCCCGAATGACCTTGATGCACAAAGCACATTCATCCAGGGTGTTGGCACGGTTCGCACCCATGGCTTGAATCCGAACGATCTCACCCAGTTCTTCCCCGGTAAACCGCTCACCCAGCAAACCAATATCAAAGGGCTCTCCTGCCGCATCCCGGTCAATCAGTTCCCGGTACACCTTTCGGTTAAAGTCGGTCACCCATTCCTCCGGAGAAAAGGTGGCGGCAACCCGATGGACAAAATCCCCGTTTTTCATCAACACCGCCAACAGCCCCTCCTCTGCATTGGCAGCCCGGCGGTTCAGGGGGCGTTTGGGATTGACCGGGTCATTGCGAACCGGCGCAGTCACCTGCTTGAGCTGACTTTTCACCTTTTGTTTGCGGTAACGGTTTCCGTGCTGTTTGGCGGCGGTAAGCACCGCATCCTTGGAAACACCGCATTGGGATGCAATTCTGCCGGCGTACACGTCTGCTTCCACCGGAGAGGTCAACTGCCCCAGCACCATGGCGGCCTTTTCCAGGTATTTCACCTTGTCATCGTCCAGGGTAAGATCCAACCCTTCAGACGCCCGGAACAGCTTGTATTCCGTATCGTTCACAGCACCTTCCAGTAATGCCCGGAATTTTGCCGGACCGTCTTTGCCATGGCTTTTCATAAATTCATCCGGGTCTTTGGAACCGGGAATCCGGATGATACGGGTATTCACACCGGATTTTTCCAACACGCCGATGGCCCGCTCGGTGGCTTTTTGACCGGCGGCATCAGCGTCCAGAGTCAGCACCACCTCTTTGGTGTAGCGGGAAAGAAGCAACGCTTGTTCTTCGGTAAACGCCGTTCCCAAAGGGGCTACTGCATTTTGAAAACCCGCTTGATGCAAGGCGATAACGTCCATATACCCTTCACACAAAATGATCTGATCTGCGCCGTGATGCTTGGCAAAATTCAAAGCGTACACATTATGGCTTTTCTTAAACACCGGCGTATCCGAGGTGTTGATATACTTGGCGGAATCCGCTTCATTCATCCGTCTGCCGCCAAAACCGATCACGTTGCCCCGTACATCCAGAATAGGAAACATGGCACGGTCACGAAAACGGTCGTAATAACTGTTGTTCTTGCCTTTGCTCACCACACCGGCAACCGCCATTTGTTCATAACTGAACCCTTTGGACTTAAGGTGGTCACGCAGTCCGTTCCACCCATCCGGAGCATAGCCCAAGCCGAAATGCACGATGGTGGCAGGTGCAAGAGCACGATTCACAAAATAATCGTAGGTTTTTTTGCCCCCCGGTGTTTTCAGCATACTGTGAAAATACCGTGCCGCTTCCCGATTGATGGCCAAGACGGTCTGCTTTAACCGGGCGGCGGAATCATCATAGCCCTCTGCCGGCATTTGCATTCCGCTTCGGTCAGCCAAAAAACGGACAGCGTCTATGTAATCCAGATTTTCGATCATGCGGATAAACCGAATCACATCCCCGCCGGCACCGCACCCAAAACAATAGAAAGAGCCGTTTTCCGGGTACAGGGTAAAGGAAGGGGTCTTTTCGTTATGAAAAGGACAAAGCCCTTTGGGGTTTCGTCCCCCCCGTTTTAGGGTAATATAGGAGGAAACCACCGACTCGATATCGTTCCTCTGTTTTAGTTCCAATAAAAATTCTTCACTCAGCGCCATGTGATCTCCCTCCTTTCATCATTTCCAGGAATAGGGGATAAACAATCCCGTATAGGTGTCCACCGCATACCGGTCGGTCATGCCGGCAATATAGTCACAAGCCGCGCGGCGCACCCCGTCTTTTTCCAACACCTGTTGGTACTCTCCCGGTAACTGGTCCGGGTGTTTGGTGAAATAGTCATACAACTGTTGCACCATCGTAACCGCTTTGCCCTCTTGCCCTTTTGCCACCGGATTCCGATACACCATGCGGAACATAAAATCGTGCAATTCATCAAAGCACTGGGCAACCGCCGGGTCTAACTGAATATCCTGCTTACTGTTTTCCACCGCCGAACAGACCAAGGTATTGATGCGTTTGGTACGACTGTCCCCCAAAAGAGAACGAATGGAAAGGGGAATATCCTCCTCCGCCAACACCTTTGCCCGAATGGCATCGTCAATATCATGGTTGATGTAGGCGATGCGGTCAGAAAGGCGAACCACTCTGCCCTCCAAGGTTTTGGCAACACCGCTGGTGTGGTTGACGATACCGTCCAACACCTCGCTGGTCAAATTCAGCCCTTTGCCGTTTTTCTCCAACACCTGGACCACCCGAACACTTTGCTCGTTATGGCGAAAACCCTCGGGGAAACAGGCGTTCAACGCCCTCTCCCCGGCGTGGCCGAAGGGGGTATGCCCCAGGTCGTGCCCCAAGGCGATGGCTTCGGTCAGATCTTCGTTAAGCATCAGGGCTCTGGCGATGGTACGGGCAATCTGGGAAACCTCCAGGGTATGGGTCAACCGGGTGCGGTAATGGTCCCGCTCCGGAGACAAAAACACCTGGGTTTTATACTTCAGCCGTCGAAAGGCGTTACAGTGCAGGATCCGATCTCTGTCCCGTTGAAAACAGGTACGCAGACCGTCCTCCCGTTCCTCCCGTTCTCGGCCGGCAGAACAACTGCTTTTGACCCCCAAAGGCCCAATCAGTAGTTCTTCCCGTTGCTGTATTGCTTTGCCAACCGCATCCATAGGGTCACCCTTTCAAAAAATGGTTCTATAATATTATTCGAAAAAAAAAGGGGAACACCTTTTTAAAATGTGGTTTTTTGTCAAAATTTATTTTGCTTTGGATCTTCCCAACACGCCGGCGAGCAATCCCAGGGTAATGGCGGTGGCAATACCGGCGGCGGTGGCGGTAAGTCCCCCGGATATGGCCCCAAACAAGCCGTACTGATCCACAGCTTTTTCCACCCCTTTTGCCAAGGTATAACCAAACCCGGTCAAGGGAACGGTTGCCCCTGCCCCGGCAAGGTCTACCAA